>NZ_JJOV01000070.1:574-35125 GCF_000979385.1 Methanosarcina sp. 2.H.A.1B.4 | reverse complement strand
GCGATGGTTGACCTGCCGTATTTTTCAAAGTTCTCGATAAGCTGGGCAGTGCAGGGTTTGTCGTTGACTATGATATCGTCTCCGAGAAGCACTGCAAAAGGCTCATCTCCGATATGGTTTTCTGCCCTTAGAACCGCATCTCCCAGGCCATTTGGCTCTTTCTGGCGGATGTAGTGGATATCCACAAGGGAGGAGATGTTCCTCACCAGCTTCAGCATGTCGGTCTGGTGTTTTTTCGCAAGGTGCATCTCCAGTTCAGGAGAATCGTCGAAGTAGTCTTCAATGGCCCTCTTGCCTCTTCCCGTGATGATAATTATGTCCTCGATCCCTGAGGCTATGGCCTCCTCCACGACATACTGGATGACGGGCGTATCGATGATCGGGAGCATTTCCTTTGGCATGGACTTGGTGGCAGGCAGGAAACGGGTTCCGAGACCTGCTGCAGGGATAACTGCTTTTTTTACTTTCAAGATGGACACTCCAGAAGAAGGGAAAAATTTCATTTGAGTAATTTCAGATATGTGTTGTTTACCTTGCACTCAATTCTCATTAATTTTTCCCTCTCCTGGGAAAGGTTAGTCTATCAGTAAGAAATTGATATTTTCAAGATACTCACATACTCGTATTCTGATTTTCATGTTCGACTCTGCGTACATTTTGCTCCGATATGATGTAAGCTTAGAAAACAAATTAGTAAGAGTTTTTGAAGGTTAAATATCAACCAGCAAATTGTGCGACAAGAAGATATATTATAGAGACGATCCTGAAACTGATATTATGTTAGAATTATAAATTTAACTGAATGTCAATTTTTGAAATTGATGGCGTTCTATGGAAATCCATAGACCCTTATCTTCCCCCACATAAACCGCATACAGAAAGGCCTCCAAGCATAAGGAAGTTAATAGACGTTCCGATAAAAAAGGGAAAACATCGATTATGTGGCTACAAGAGAGTAACAGGAGTAAAATTAAGCGTTTTAGTAGATTTAGAGGGTATAAGATACAGCTGAAATCCGAAAATACAATAGAAGAAGAAGAAGATAAAGTCCAATATTCCAGTAAATAAAAGGAGTCAGAAGAAAAAGAAAAAAGAAAGACCAATAAAGGTAAATCAGAAAGAATTGAGCTGATCCCAAAACTCAAAATTGCTTTTCTGAATCTCGAATTTGGAATGAACTTTGAACCTTCCATCCCCTGGCAGTTAAATTATTTGCATGAGCTATTCCTGTAGTTGATGGTGCAGCATTTCCAGTTAAATCTAAAGACCCACCATTAGTATTATAAGAATCCAGTGTTTGGAGTACCCCGTCTACTGCTGTTTGATTTAATAAATTGTTACTAGCATTTAAATTAATCAAACCAGGATCATTGGAAATATCTAAACTTGTGAGGTCATTATTATAAATATTCACAGTACCTTTTATACCAGCAGGGAAACAACCAGAAAAATTAGCAGCATTATAATGATTATTGGCTGATAGAACGCTTTTCAAATGTGTTGAAGTCAGGTGCAGAGCACCGCTTTGATTACCGTTCCATATATAAAAGTCTTTGAGAAGTGGAAACTGATTGACCGGGAAGGTGCTGGTCATCTGCGGGTTATCTCTAACACATATATGCCATATCTGAGCTCCTGTAGTACCCCAATTTATTGTATATGTTGAACTTCTCTGAGATGCTCCACGAAGATCAGCCAGAGAAGGAGCTTCTGAGAGATCAAGATAAGAAATGTTGCAATTTTCAAGACAAAGCCTGGTCAGAGATGGAACGTTACGGAGTCTGATGGTAGCCAGTGATGTACAATAAAAACACTCAATCGTATGCAGTGCCGTGAAGTTATTGAAATCCAGCGCAGTTATTGGATTATAACTCGAAGCCCATACCTGGAGGTATGGCGCAACATTTTCTAAACCAGTAACAGCTATTACATTCTGTTTTTTTACATTTTCTATTGTACTGGAACCTGGAGTTACTCCACCATCTGAACCATCATAACCTATATTGATTTTAGTTACTGCACTCCATGGAGTTACTACCAAAGTGTTTGCTCTTGTTCCCTTTGAACCAAAATTTACAGAAGGAGACGGAGAATCAGATGTTGAACCGTCACCAAATACCCATTGAATTTTAGGATTACCCGTAACTGTGATAATTGGTGAAAATGATGAATCAGTAGTAACAAACGTAATATTTGCTTCAGGTGTTGGAGGTATCACCTTTGCATTTGGACTGGAGCTTGAATTGTTCTTATCCGAGTCTGAACTCGTACATCCCAGAGTAGAAACAACTAAAATAATAATGGCTAACAATCCTACAAATTTAATCCCAGAAATTCTATTGAGGAATCGCATAACAGACCCCCTCTGGTTTTCTTTTTATTATTTTTGGCTCTTCGCTGTTTTGTAAAGATGGAAAATAATTTCCCAGTTAAAAAGAGACAAAACCAACAACAAAAAGCCATATTTTGACTGATAGTGTTTTGTCTACCGGCGTAAAATACGATATTTATTTGGTGTGATAATAGTATAAAATTACGGAGGAATATGTGTTTAGAACCTATAATCACCATTGCATATAGCCTGTATCGGCAGGCAGACATTAAAATGTAAGAATTTACCATCCTGACATATGCCAGATTTAGCCTATATTTAAAGTTTATTCATCAGCACAGATTAATTTATCAATTTTCATCGCTATTGATGTTGTTTTCAGATTTATGCAATTCCCGATATTGTTCTACGACTCCCCTACTTATACCCGTTGCATATGATATATCTTCTACATTCATTCTTTTTCCAATGAGCATTTTCACTTTTCCATAGATGGAGTCGTAAAAGTAGCTAATGGTCAGCCATCATAAAAATTTCAGCGCAAAATTTTGCACTTCATAAATATCCTCGGCAGTGTAGCGAAAGTTCTGTAAAATATGATTGACTCTGTATCCTTTTCCTTTCACCACAAAAAAGAGGATGCAGAGTCAATGGTTAATTTATTCCCACTCATAAAAGATTATCTTGTCGATCAGGAAGATGGAATTCGCCAGTTAATTACCTGGTTTTTAAACCTCGTAATGGAGGAGGAAGCCCTCCTCCAAGCTGGTGCACAACGTTATGAGAGGACAGATTCACGTAAAGCCAGTAGAAACGGCTACAAACCTCGAATTCTCCTGACCAAGCATGGGAAACTCGAATTGTTAAAACCTCAATTCCATGAGTTTCCCTTTGAAACTCAGGTGTTTGATAAGTATTCGAGAGTTGAAAAGGCCATCTTAGCCGCCGTAGCGGAATCTTACCTGCAGGGAGTTTCCACCCAAAGGGTGGAAAAGATCATGACTGCTTTAGGAGTAGGTGAAATCTCAGCTTCTTCTGTTTCCAGAATTACCAAAGAACTGGATGAAAAGGTTGAAGAATTTCTCTCAAAGCGAATTGAACATGAAATTCCTTACTTGCTTATCGATGCTACTTATTTCAAGGTAAGAGATGGTCTTCATTATGAAAACAAAGCTCCCTGTTCATAAGCTTCGTTAAATAACCTTATTGCTCTTGCTTTTTCTATATCAGTTCAAATACTTATAGTCCTACTTTTAATTTCCTAATCCATTATATAGATTAGTATATTAAATAACGAATACCTTTTGAGATATATTATTGATAAAACAACTGATAAGAAGTTGTGTGGGGTCACAAGGGCTCCTTTTTGAGGGGGAAAAATTGGGAAATGTATCTGAGGTGTAGTTGTTACTTTCAAGAATTTTAACGAAGAGGTTTAGATTCGGAATTGTTTGATTTTCCTGCTGCCTGTCATTGATTGTTCAGCAATATATGAATAAACAGTCTATAATTACAAAAAGAGAATAAATTTAGAAGGGGGGGTTAGACGTTCACATATAGTATCTCGTCCAATGATTCCTTTTTTCCAATAGAGGAATCGAAAGTGAATAGCGAACTGCTTCTGAGCAAGAGTTCCCAATGCATCACGCAGGAGGATACTTCCTTCGCAAGGGAAACGGTCCCCCAGAAAATAACCGTGATCCTTCCAGCCTTCAATGAGGAAATATCCATAGGAAGCGTTGTCCTGCTGGCGAGACAGTATGCCGACAGGGTGATCGTGGTAGATGATGGCAGCTCTGACCGCACAGCCGAGATCGCGGAGAAAGTCGGTGCCGAAGTGATTGTGCACTCCCTCAACAGTGGAAAAGGCATGGCCCTCAAGACCGGTTTTGAAGCCGCTGAAGGCTCCGACGTCATTGTAACTATGGACTCGGACGGCCAGCACAACCCTTCAGACATTCCAAAACTCGTATCTCCTATCCTGGAGGACGTTGCAGACATGGTAAACGGCAGCCGCTACCTCAACGGAAACAGAAAAAACACTCCTTCCTACCGACGCGTAGGTCAGACCATCCTGGACAAAGCTACGAACATGAACTCCGGCATCCAGGTAACCGATTCCCAGAGCGGTTTTCGCGCCTTTGCTGGGCACACCAAAGACATCTTCCGCTTCAACTCAAAAGGCATGGCAATAGAAAGCGAAATGCTATCAGATGCAGGAAAGGCGGGGTTAAGGATCAAAGAGGTGGAGATAGGAGTAAGGTACGATGTGGGCCGTTCGACGGAGAATCCAATAAGGCATGGATTGATGGTTCTTTTAAAAATTCTAACAGATATGGAGTTTAACAGGCCTCTGTATTATTTTACAATTCCCGGATTTGTTCTTGGAACATCTGGGTTATACATGGGCCTCAGTTTTCTGCAGACCTTTTATCTTGGTGGGAATTTGCATTTCGGGCCAACTATTCTGATGATTTTGCTAACTTTAGTCGGGACGTTTATGGTGTTTACGGGGATTATGCTGCATTCGATTGCAGGCATACTCAGGGAGTCTATAAAAAGTTAATATTTTTACTCATTTTTTTGGAGTCGAATTAGTGTACGAAGCAATATACAACGCTATCCAAGATAGTCTGCTACATATCAAGGGCATAGATGCAATAGTAAAAAATTAATTATGTTAGGGGTATTTACAATGAAAAATGCACTGGTTATAGATCTTGAGCATTGGTACTCTAATGAGTTTCTTACAAAATATCTCCCATCTGAAAAAGTAGATCAAGATCTTGAAGCCGTAAAGCCGATTATTGATTTGTTAGAAAAATATAATGTAAGTGCAACTTTTGCTGTCCTTGGTACTTATGCTAAAAGAAATCCTGAGTTAATAAAGAAAATCCATGATAAAGGACATGAAATTCAATCACATTGTTATTCGCATAAAACTCTCAAGGAATTGGGAAAAGACGCGTTTGAGGACGAAATTAAAAGATCAGTTGATCTTCTGGAATCAATTACTGGTGAAAAACCAGTTGGCTTTCGTGCACCCAGCTTCTCAATAGATAATTCTACTAAGTGGGCTTTTGAAATTCTGGAAAAATACGGATTCAAATATGATTCCAGCATATTCCCTATCAAAACAATGTTATATGGTGAACCCAAGGCACCTGTAAATATTTACAAACCTTGTAAAGAGGATATTACGAAATATGACTCTAAAGGTAAAATCATTGAATTCCCAATGACGGTTTTAAAAATTGGTATAAATATTCCTATTGCAGGGGGTTTCTATCTTCGTATCTTTCCACTTTGGTTTCTTAAGTTAGGGATCAGGCATGTAAATAAAAAGAGGCCAGTGATAATTTATATCCATCCCTGGGAAACATATCCAAATACTCCCAGGTTTAAATTGCCTCTATTTTCCAGATTTGTGGCTTACTATGGAATTAATTCATCTCTCTCTAAATTTGAGGCATTGTTAAACGAATTTGAATTTTCTACAATAAACGATGTTTTGGATGATTATAGTTGTTTGTCTGATTCATCGGTCAAATCCCAAAATCTTATGCATGAGAATTATTCATCCGATGCGGTGGGAAAATGACTAACATCTGGATTGACATCATAAATCCATCTCATGCACTTTTTTTTAACTCGATACTGAGAGGATTATCAGATCATAAGGTAATTATTACGATAAGAGATCGAGCCGAAACTGTTGAGCTGTGCAAATCTTTTGGAATAGATGGTAGAGTGATAGGAGCTGACCACCCTCATCCTTTAAAGAAGACTTTATACGCTGTATCTAGAACATTGAATCTCGCGGTTTCTGCACCCGCATTTGATGTATCTATATCTTTTGAAAATCCAATTTCAGAAGCGGTTTCAAAAATACGCCGAAAAACATCCATTTTATTTTGCGATAATGACTTGAAATTTTCGCAGAAAAAATTATTTGTTCAAGATTTGGAGTCGAAAGTAAAAAGCATTGCTGATTACGTTATTATTCCTCAGGTATGTTTTGAGAATTTTTGTAAAATATTTGATGATAATAAGTTGATAACTTATGATGGGTGTAAAGAAGATATTTATATTGCAGATTATAAGCCCGATCCGAATTTCCTGAATAAGGTGCCTTTTGAAAATTTTGTGGTGGTGCGCCCAGAAGCATTAGCATCCTTTTATGTCAAAGAAAATAAAAGCATTGTTCATGATCTTTTGAAAGCCTTTGAAAAAGAAAATATCAATGTTATCTATCTCCCGAGGGAAAAAGGGGATCTAAGTTATGCGAAAGGATGCAAATTTTATAAACCCGAAAGGGCATTGAATGGACTCGATCTCTGTTACTATGCAGATGCCGTTTTAACAGGTTCTGGGACGCTTGCAAGGGAAGCAGCCTGCATGGGCACGACTTCGGTTTCTTTCTTCCCAAGCTCTAAATTACTTTCAGTTGATCAGTATTTTGTAGATGAGGGGAAAGTCCTTCATTCAAGAGACGTAGATGAAATCATAGATCATGTCTTAAATAGGTCTAAGAATTCTAAACTCAGGGATATTCGCCGACGTGGAACCGTCAAAAAAGAAGTGGTGACTTCAATTAGGGATATTGGCCGTTGTGGGATAGTCAAAAAAGAAGTAATGACTTCAGTCTGTCGGATCTTAAACGAAATGTGATTTTCAATGGTTTCTATTGATTATCTTGCTTATGGTTTTAAGCGGTTATTCCGCAAACCAATTTTAGAAGTTATACATTTTGGATTTTATAACAGTAGATTAATTCCTATTCATGTGCATAATAAGCTGATGCTGAAAAGAAAAGGTGACTTGAGAATCAGTGATTATGAATTTGCAATAAATATTTTGGGTTTGAATTTGTCAGATAACTCTGGTATCTACGAATCTGTGTATCAGTACACTCTGACAAAGGATAAAAATAGTTTCTTCTTTGATTCAGATAGCACTCTATTAAAAGAAGATTACCTTTCAAATTATTCACTTGACCTTTGTTATTACGCAGACGCAGTTTTAACAGGTTCTGGACGCTTGCAAGGGAAGCAGCCTGCATGGGTACTACCTCGGTTTCTTTCTTTCCGAGCTCTAAATTGCTTTCAGTTGATCAATATTTCGTAGATAAAGATAAGGTTTTACATTCTAGAGATGTTGATGAAATTGTAGATAATACCCTTAATGGTACAAAGGAGAGAACTAAGCTTGACCTTAGTAATAGTAAGAAGGTAAAGACGCAAGTAACCTCAAATGTAAAGCGAATTTTGGATAATTTTTGATCCCGAATAATAGTAATTTACAAAACTAATAGGTCTTGATACCATGCCGAAGAAAATAAGAATTCTTATAATCGGGCCACAACCTCCTAGTGTGGGAGGGATTGCTTCCTATATTCGTGATTTTACCTATAATGTTAAAAATATTTATAACTATAGAACATTATTTATCACTATTTCTATTATAAAATCGATGTCTATAAAGGCCTTATGCTTTAAAATTTATTCAATATTGTTTAATATTCTTAAAATCATATCTTTTAGTATAAAACATAGTTATGATATTACACACATACATACTTCTTCTAAATTTTCATTTATTGAAAACTCGGTGTATATTTTTTTCTTAAAAGCATTTTCTCGCCGTCCAGTTGTGTTACATATTCATGCTCCAGATTTTGACAGTTTTTTAAGTAACTCAAACTGTATCCGATTTGCACTTATTAAGCATACTCTAAATTCATGTGATTCCATTATTGTTCTTTCAAGCTATTGGAAAGAAATTATTAGTGAAGTAACTAGTGAACACAAGAGTATATTTATAGTTCCTAACGCTGCAGATGTAAGTTCTTTAGAAGAAACTAAAATGGCCAGTAGAAAAAGGCTTAATCTACCAGAAAATACGAAAATTTTATTCAGCGTTGGTAACCTTGAAGAAAGAAAAGGTTATTCCTATTTAATTGAGGCTATGTCTATAGTTTGTAACGAACGAGAGGATGTTTGCTGTATAATTGGCGGTAATGGCTCTGTAAAACCCTCACTTGAGTTAAAAGTGAGTGATTTAAATTTAGACAACCACATCAAATTTATAGGATTTATTCCAGATGAAATGATCAAGTTTTGGTTCAATGCTTGTGATATTTTTGTCTTACCTAGTTTAGCAGAGGGCTCTCCAATAGTAATGTTTGAAACTTTAAACTTTGGAAAGCCTTTTGTTGGAACAACTGTCGGGGGCATTCCCGAAATAATAACTTCAGAAGACTACGGCTTGCTTGTAAAACCTAGAGACTCAAAAGATCTCTCTCAAAAAATACTTTACGCTCTTGATAAAGAATGGGATCGTGAATTGATAATTAGTTATTCGAGACAGTTTAATTGGGCTAACATATGTAAAAGAGTTATTGAGGATGTTTATCTAAAATTAGTATAATTAATATTGAAATACTACTTTACGGACTCAGTACCAAAATCCAGTGATGAATGTAAAATTAAAAATCACTAGATTTTGGAACAGAGTCACTTTACGTTAATATTTATGTAATGTATTTTTTGATATACTTGCGCAGTTCGAATATATTGGTTGAGAGGTTATTTTAGTATTCTGTAGAATTATCCCGTATCTCAGTTTTAGACTAGTGTCGCATCAGCAGTAAACTGTCGTATAAAATCAATTACAGCTGTTTGGAATCATTCAATCCTTGAGGATTGACGCAACACTAGAATCCATGATCAGATTTTCTATTTGGAGCTGCTATATATGAGTTCATTTCATGATTTTACTCCTTTCTTAATAATAATTACATTATTAATTTGTATTGTATTAGGTAAAGGTGTCACTAAAAAAGACCTCTTTACAATAGATGGTATATTCGCCTTCCTTGGATGTATATTCGGCGTCTTTATGACGATTATCAACTTAAAATACGTAAGTAATGAACTTTTTTTGTTGAGTCCATTAATCGGTATTACATGTATTCTTTATTTAAGGTTCAGGGGAATTATCCTTTCTAATAATTTAAACTTGGATGTCACATTAAGTGATAGTATCTTAAAATCTATCAAAATTCTTTACTGGTGCTTTTTTAGTCTTGCTTTGATAAGTTATGTAGAATCTCCTATCTACCACAGATCTCTTCTATTTTTTGTATTTGTTTCCGTATGTATATCGTTAATTGGTATACTTTCAATATACTCCAATAAGCCTACGAAAATTGATATATTCAATATATTTATAAAAGTTTTTTTAATCTCTTTAGTATTAAGTGCAAGCAGTTTTTTTATTTCTTCTTATCCAGTAGGATCTGATCCTTGGGCACATTTTGAATATATTAAAGATTTTTTGCATTTTAATCATTTAGTTAATACTACAAAGGTATCGGAGTATTATCTGAACTATCCAATATCACATCTGTTTTCAGTTATTTTTTCTCTGATTGTCAATCTTGATGCAAGATTTTCCTTTTATATGATTGGAATAATTCTTATACTGAGCACACCGTTTACATACCTTTTTGTAAAAGAGGTATGTAACAATTCAAACATCGCATTATTTTCAGTACTGTTAATAAGCTTTGCAAGCTTCCACATTCGCTGGACTATCATAGTCATTGCAATGAGTTTTGGGCTTGCAATCTATTCAATTATAATTTATTTGATAATAAAAAGCCATTCGACAAACGGAAACAATAAAATAAAGTATCAATTATTATTAGTTTTTTTTATCTTTACTATTATATGGACACATACTATTTCCGCATTTATAGCATTGATTACAGTTATATGTTTATACCTGTCATCTTTAATCAGTCAAAAAATGTTTAATTTAAAAGTCGGTGAAAAATTATCAAGCTTAACGCTTTGTCTTGTTATGGTTGTTACATTAATTTTCCATTGGATGGATCAAGAATATTCTTTTTTTGATCTAATAGTTATTAGGCTTTCGAATTCATTATTAGCTGAAGTAGAATTCTTAGATTTATCTATCTCTTCCAATATTATTGAACGTTATGGGATGCTATTACTTACTTTTGGTTTTCTGATATACACTTTTTTTGGCATTATAGGAAGCTTCTACACAATCTCAAAGTCTCATTTTTCGCCTGCAAAAATATCATTGCTCTTTACAGCTCTTATATTATATACTATTAGATATATTTTCCCTATATTTGGACTGGAAAATATTATTCCAGATCGATGGCCTGCATTTATTTATGTTATTTTTGTATTATTTATCTCTATTGGCTTTTTCATAACTATATCTTTTATTAAAAATCCTAAGAAGCAAATATCTTTTATTTTTATAATTTTGTTTGTTGCTTCATTTTTTATGATTACAAACAACGAAACGAATTTAGATTCTCCAGTATATGGAGAGGATGTAATCCAGCGATTAGTCTGGACAGATTCTGAGATGGCTTTGTTTACACACGTAAATGAATCATATAATAATGTAATTGTTGCAGATGGGCAAACTAAAGGTCGACCTTTTGGGACTTATCTATATAGAGACCAACACAAGCTGGCTGTCTACCCATCAAACGCGAAAGGAGAAATTAACTGGAATCTCATGAACGATAAACTGATTATCTGGCGGAAAACAAGTTTAACAAGACCATTAACTTGCTCTTCGGTAGATATAATTCTTGGGCACGACTTTGAAACAACATTATATAATAATTTTAGCTGCGTCTATAATACTGGTGAAGCAAAGGCATTTGTTTAGTCCTAAGGTAATTTTATATAGAGTTCAATGGCTCAGTATATTACAACACATCAATGGCTAAAATTGTATTTGGCTTTAAAGGAGAAGTATGGACAAATAAACGAATGATCGCTACTGATGTTCTATGCGTCTGTAGAATATCGATATGTGCGAAGAAAAATAAAAGATTTAGACTCAGCTTTCAAAGAAACGCGATTTTTGCCTCTATTCGCTTCCAAAATCAGTAGCAAGAAGCAACATTCAAAAGTAGAATTTGTATTACCTAGTTATTCAAATAACTTTAAAAACCCTACTGCAACTGTTTTTGCCCAATATATATTTATAAATGTATAGCCTAAGCTAATAATGCAATTCCCATAAAACAACACTCCTTTGAGGAAATTACTATCGATCATATATATTTATTTGCTCATAAAGATCCGCTTAGCTACAATATTTATGAACATGGCAACTTTGTAACAAAACACCTGAATCAATGACTGATCATTTGTGAGGTCAACAAAAATGAGTAATAAGGTGCTGAAAAATCAAACATTTCCGAAAACTGATTTCAGGAAATACTTGTTATATCTGTAAAAACGTTATTGATAGGATTATTCTTTTCTTAGTAATACACAAACAAAGCCATAAGAGATCGGAAAATCATGCATCTTTGAAAGCCAAGTCTGAGAATTAGTGGATACTATCAAAATTGTAGATACAATTTAAAATTTTATGCAGACTTCTATGTTAGTTATGAATTTTCATTTTTTCAAATTAGATTGCATCTCAGCAAGGCGTTTCTTGTAACTTTGCACTGTCTGAGTTATAGAAATCTGTCAAAGTTAGGATCTAATGAAGGAAACAGAGATTATCAAGGACTATACAGTAGAGAGTTTACTCATGGAACTTGAAAAAATCAAGAAGATAGAGCTGGAAAATGGAGAGTCAATAGTTACAGACCTCACAAGGAAGCAAAAAGATATTATGGAAAAATTGAATTTATGCGCCTAAAAAAGCGGAAGTAAGGTTATAATATTATTACTCATCTGCGTAAACGTGTACAACTTGGAGTTTCTCTAAATCTTTTATAATGTTTTTGCATAAATCGTTTAGCATGCCAAAGAAAATTAGGCATGACATATTTAAACTCGCATTTTCTAAATAGCATCATGGATTGATTATAATTCCCCGATAATACATTATGTATTGCAAATTCAAATTCAAGGTTTCCAACGTACAATTTTAAATCTTTTATTTGTTCTTGGTTGACATTTCTATTTATTATTTGTAATCTCGCTATTTCTATGAAAGGAATTTCTTGAGCTAATCTTTTTCTACCACAAGATCTATTAGTGGCATCTAGATAATATATCGATCCAACAGTAGAACTATATGCAATGTGATATTTTAGAGCGATTTTTCCCCATACATCTTGATCTTCACCTTTCCACAATCCTGGCTGAAACATCCCAATCTCAAAAAGTATTTTTTTGGGGATTGCAACTGAAGATGCAGAAACAGGGAGGCTTCTTTTTGAAACAATAGAGAAATAGTTCTCTATTATTCCTTCCCAAGAAGCAGAAGGAATTCCATGGTGTTTAGGAGTTATAACTTTATTTGAATCAAACCATGAGTACGCGGTGGCATATATTCCTGCTTTTGGATACTTTTGTCTTAAATTTATTATTGTTTCAAGAAAAGTAGGCATCCATTCATCATCTGCGTCCAAAAACGCAATTATATCTGATTTCGCCTCTTCAATTCCTTTATTCCTTGCTGCGGAAACTCCTGCATTTTCTTGCTGGATTAATCTAACTCTACAGTCTAGAAAACTTTTAACAACGCCGGCACTTTTGTCTGTTGAGCCGTCATCTACTATTATCACCTCAAATTCTTGGAAGGTCTGGTTGAGAACAGAGTTTATCGCTCGGTCTATGTAAGGTTCTTTGTTGTATAGGGGAATAACTACTGAGATAAGCGGCATTTTTTATGCTCCCTTTTTTAATTTTTGTCATGCAGCAAAATTACCCTGTAATTTTCATAAGAGTTTTACCAGCTAAAAGAGCTTCATTTTCAATCTTTGGGATAACTGCCTTCAATTCGGCTCTAATTTCGTTCCCTTTCTCCAGCATTGATTCGATTTTTTCAGCCACAATTTCCGGATTTAGTTTTTCAGGATTCAAACAATAATCTTCATGCCCGAATATATCCCTATTAATTCCTTTTGCTTTAATACTGTAGGCAAAACTTAATGTTGGAACATAAGACGAAAGGGCAGCAATTGTTGAGTGAGTCCTTGCCCCCGCAAAAAGTTTCATCTTGCTAATTATCCACTTTGTTTCTGAAGCATTATATGTTGGCGGAAGTAAAATTATTTTCTCTTCTGAAGTTTTTATCCTTTCCTTGACTTCTTTTAAAAACAAATAATCATTTGAATCTGGTAAAGTTACATGTGGAATTAAATATATTTTATTGTCAGTTCTTTTTGCAATTTCTTCTACAATAGTGGATGCTTTGTTAATCCATAATTCCATATTTCCATTGCTGAGATATCTTGCCATCAAGGAACTTAGATTTATTCCAATGGAATCCTCTTCAATTTCTATCTTTTTATTGGATTGAGGTTCTGTTGGATCCATTAAAAATGCTGGATCTGCAACTTTATACACATTATCTGTTATTCCAATTTTATCCAGATATTCTATCGTGGCTGGCTCTCTTGCAAAAATTCCTGTTACATTCTGAAGGTGTTTTTTTATATATTTTTCATATTCAGGTATTTTTTCAAAAGGTCCTACAGATGCACCCCAGATAATTAATGGTTTTTTGCGTTCCAAAACAACATCGTCTAAATATGTAAATAATCTGGGAATACCATAATCTAAAGAGTAATTATCTCCACCAACAGATAATACTGAGTTTGAATTTTCGATGTATGGGATCATTTCTTTATACATCCAGTTTTTATACAATTCTGGATAAAGTCTTCTGAATGGTAACCTAAGAAGCCAATTTGGGTCAAACTTACTCTGGCGTTTATTGGCTTTCTTATGTACAATTGCCGGGTCAAATTCTTCTCTACGTTGTTTTTCGAATTGCTCCTGATTTTGGAAAAAGCTTACACACAAAAATGAAGGGTCCTTATAGTAATGCCTTAGTATCTTCGCGGTTCCCCTTACAATCGCTTCACAGCCTCGGTTATCATATGGGCCATTTCCTGCCAGAATAAAAGTTGGGTTTTCACTCATTTTTCTTCCCCTCTACTTTGCTTATTTTTTTAATTAACCGGATTGGGAGCGCAAATTTCCCAAGCAATCTAAGCTGCCGGATCTGGTTGATGTATGGGTTCATCCCAGCTCTGAAAGTTTTTATGTCAAGCGCGTGATCCTTATAACATCCCAAAAAAAGCTGTTTGCTTTCTTCTTGCATTTTTGCTTTGAGCTTAATTTCTCTTCTTTTCAGAATTCCTATATCCTTACTTGCATTCACTCTTTTTTCAGGAGTTTTTAGTCCTTTTTGCTCTGCCAGGTACAAACGATAAGAAAGCTGTTTCCTTTTAAGTTCGATTACTCCCGCCTGGCTCTGTATCACTTTTTCAACTGAAATTTTACTGACATTAATTTCCGCTTTTTCTATTCCTTCCTGGATAATATTCAGAACTTTAGGTGATCTCACAAGCACTATATTTGTGCCTCTGCTGTCTTTAGAATATTCTGGAAGCCAAGCATCCATAAATGTAACATCTGCAAGTTCCGCAAACACATCATCACAATAATTGCACGCATTAGGGGTAAACCATCTGTTTACCCATGCTTCAGATACTCCTTCATTCCAGAATATCTTATTTTGTGATCCATGTTCATCGGTGAATTGATAATAATAATTACTCGCGGGTTTTTCAGGACTTTTTCCTCTATAATAAACACTTTGAATTTTTTTAAAGCCATCATTGCCTGCTATCGCTGCGATATATTTTGTATAGTTTTTGCTTTTCATTTGGCCACAAACGAGACCTATTGTGAAAACAATCCTTTCTCTTAGCTTTCTGTTTTTCTGGGTAGCTAGCCTGATAGCTTTTATAAAGCAGGGTAAACCAGAAACAGCATAGCGGCCTGGGACTTTTAGAACTTTGTGTATTACTTCTGACATTTCAACAGGGTAATATACCGATCCAGAGGATTTTAAAACAGAAATTACATCACTAAAAGTTTCAAATTTAAACAACTGGTCTGGGTTATGTTGCGGACTAACACAAATAACATAATCTACAACATTATTTTTTAGTAATGTTGTTAGAATCCATGTTACTATTCCTCCAGAGGAGCTGCTCTGTCTGAAATTAGGGGCGTAACCTACATAAGAGTCCAAATAATATCCCGTTTCAAACAAATAATTTATTCCATCTATGTTACCATAGAGTTTTGTCCCAATATCTGTTTCATTTTCATTTCCATCACTAAATGGACATACTTTTAGGCATAAACCACATTCATTTAAACAATTTTGTTCTTGAACTGGCGTATACTCTCCATAATTATTGAATTGAATACCAAGAGCTTTTTGCGGGCATACACCTGTACATGTTCCGCACCCTATGCACAAGTCACTGTCAACAATCTTTTCAATAACATTGGATCTCAATTTATAATGCTCCTGGGGAATATTTTATATATTTATCAAATGCTTCTGTGGAAATTTACTTTAAACAGGTTTTATAGAATATATTGCATAAATCATATAATACTCCAAAAAACAGTTTTATCCGTCTCGCCTTTATTCAGTACTTCACCAACTGGATCGAGAAATCAGTTAGTTTCATTACGATTTCAAAATACTGTTCGGTTAAATGTTTGAAATCGTAAGGGGGATAGATAATTTTCTAATCCAGTTGGTGAAGTACTGTTTATTATATGATTTTTTAAAATATAGGCTTAGGTTATTCGCTATTTCTAATGGGCAATCTAGAGTTACTTTCTAAATATAGTGCAACATATATAATTTTGAGTTCTATATTAAATCCTTGAAACCACAGCTCGCAGTTTTCCTGATTTATCTCCTATTATATCTTCTACAATTTGAGATTCGATATTTAGTTCATTCCCTAATACTTTATGAAGTGCACGTGCCAATTCTTTGTGAATTGTGGATTCATCAAAATCCTGTTCTTTTACAATATTGACTAAAATTGTATCTTTTTTCTCTTGAATGGCTTGAAACTCAGATACGCCGGGGACATTTTTAATTGTTACCGTTACAATTCTCGGAGAAACAATCTGATTGTTTGGTAATTTTATGAAATCGTCTTCCCTTCCTTCCACGCTTTTCATCAAATATCCCCCCATCCCACATGAGCATTCTTCTTTTAATGGAATAGCAATATCCCCAACTTCATACCTTATTCTAGGCATTCCAAATGCATTTAAATTCGTAGCGATTACTTTACCTCTTTCTCCTTCACAAACACTTTCTCCACTTTCATCTATAAACTCTAAAAGTACAGTATCCATGTTTATGTGATAGCCACTATGTTTACTGCATTCCCATGCCATACAGCCTGTTTCCCAAGCCCCGTAAACATCATAGATTTCACTGTTAAAAACTGAAGTTATATAATTACGACATTCTTCCGTAAGTACTTCGGAGGCTGTAAAGACTAGTCGGGGAGATATTTTTTCTATACTTCTTTCTTTTACCTCTTTTGCCAATACTTTTATAGCGGATGGATATCCCCATATTACGTCGGGATTTATCGTTTTTAATAATTCAATCTGATTATGTATAGGCTCGGTTAAATATATTAAAGATGTATTTTGGTCACTCAGTTTTCCATGAAGTTTTTTTATATATTTTACGGCATATTTTTCATTATTACTTTTTTGTTTGGCACTCTTAAGAATTAGAAATTTGTCGTGCGATGGATTATATCCATTTACCCTCCGGACTCTTTCGTAACTTGCCCAAGCATAAAGTCCATCTTCTACAGTACAGGTTAATTCCAAAGGAACTCCCGTAGACCCACTTGTTTTACATTTCATACAATTTTTCAATTTTATATTGTTTGCAATGACATCATTTTTTGGATCTCTCAAGTCCTTTCTTGTAGTGATTGGAATTTTAGATATGTCTTTGTAACTTTTAATATCTTCAGGTTTCAATCCAGCAGATCTAAAAAGTCGGTGGTAATATGGTACATTCTGATATGCATGATTTAATATCACTCTAAATTTTTGCAGTTGTAATTCTTCTAATTCGGAAGTTTTGGCCCATATATTTTTTTGAAGGGTTTTTTGGATTTTTTGACGCTTGATTAAACTTTCAAACATAATTATCACTCCTGTTCAATAGTTATAATTACGCCTAGAGATATCATCAATGCTTTACAAATTCTTTAAAAAATACAATTTCTTCTTTATCAACTCCCCCCAAAAGAAATAGGATTAAAAAATAAACTACAGTACATGTTGCTATTAGAAGTATTAAATGCGACAATCCATTTGGATTAGCATCAATAATTATCAGAGACATTATTAACGAGGATATTATCGATTTTATCATAAGAGGAAGATTATTTTTTAACTTTAAATATTTAGAAGAATAGTATATTATAAACATCAAATTAACTGCGTATGCAAGAAGGGTGGTAATTGCTGCGCCTATTATTCCAATATATGGAATCAATAAAAAATTTAATCCAAAATTTAACGCTGCACACAAACTTACTACTTTTCCTGTAATCTTTGTTTTCTTTTCAAGCAGGAGTACTTGATTAAAGATAGAGATTATTCCAAAAAAAAGTGCGCTAACTGCCGTAAATGGAGTTATTAAATATCCGTTTGAAGCAATTTCTTGTGTTGATAATATCGACAATATAGGCTTGGATAATAGTGAAAGGCCAAATACAGATGGTATACCAATTGCAAGAAAATACTTTAAAGAATTGTCTAGTATCTTTTTGATTTCTGTTATATTCTTTTCATCATAGTATTTTGATAAAGTAGAAGGAAGTATAAATGAAATAGGAGCTATAAGCATGTATATAATATTACCAAGAGAATAACCTGGTGTATAGTATCCAACAGCTGTTGTGCCCAAAAACATAGCTATTACATAACGATCACTTGATTCCACAATCCATCTTGAGAAGTTTATTGGGATTGTAGGGATTCCATAACTCGCTAATTCTTTCAAATTTGTGAACTTAGGAAGTTTAATCCCAATATCGTTAAAAACAAAGTATGCCATTATCAAAAATAAAATGAGGCTTCTTATTAGGAGTCCGATTGTAGCACCTAAGATGCCTTTTCCTGCAAGTACAAAGATAATAACAAAGAACAAATACAACACTGTTTGCATGAAGGTAAATACTGAATACTTTTTTATTTGTTGTGTTGCTCTGAAATAGCTGTTTAATGTAATATTCAAACACTCAATAAATGCGATCAACGATACAATTTCTACAATAGTAATATTACCATCAAATAGAGTTAAAGCTATACTTTTTGAAAAGAGATAGATCAATGAGCATGCTAATCCGCTACTTATTGAAATGATAACTAGTATAGAATAAAACATCTCCTGGATTTCCTCTCTTGTCTGAGCGGAAGGTATAAACCGTGTCATAGTGAATGGTAATCCTAGCATCGTAATACCAGGCAATATAGAAATAGTAACACTAATCTGAGCCCATATACCGTAATCTGCAATAGATATATTTTTCGTCAGAATTGGAAGCAATATTATAGTGCTTAAACCTAAGAGAAGATTTGTAACACCAACTAATCCAACTCTTTGTATGAGAAGTTTATTATTTGTCATTTATTTTTACCAGTATACTTTTATCTAAACAGTTACAATCTAGTTTCTTCATTTTTGGAAGCGATGCACTAGTGTCGAGAAAATTTAGTTATTGATCACCTAATAATCTCTGAATCCTTGTATTACGAAGGGGAAATATCCAAAGACTATGTTCAATAATTAAATTGCCATGACACTAGTTATTTCCCAATAGTTCTTACTCTAAACCCAGTCTTCCCCCACAATTTTTCATTAATAACACTTCTACTATCAAATATGTTTAGATTCAGCATATACCCTGTAAGTTTATCTGGATTCATCTCCCTAAACTCTGAATGATCCGTCAACACAACTATACAATCGCTTCCCTCAACAGCCTCTTCCAACCCAAGAATCGGATAACTCCACTCCTTCACAAACGGATCATAAATCTTAACCTTGAACCCTTCCTTTTCTGCAAGCTTGATAAACTTCTTAGCCGGAGTAGCTCTTGTATCCGCAATATCTCCCTTATACGCAACCCCAAAAATAGTAATTGTAGGGTTCTCAATGCCTGCAAGCATTTCCTTGACCATCTTCAGGACGTACTGGGGCATTGAGTCGTTTATCTGCCTGGACATCATTATCAGGCTGCTGTTGTTTGCGTTTTCGGTCAGGAACCAGGGGTCGATTGCTATGCAGTGGCCGCCTACGCCGGGGCCAGGTTTTAAAATGTTTACGCGGGGGTGTTTGTTTGCGATTTCGATGGCTTTCCAGACGTCTATGCCGTAGTCGTCGGCGATTTGGGCGAACTCGTTGGCAAGGGCGATGTTGACGTCTCGGAAGGTATTTTCCATCAGTTTGATCATTTCGGCGGTTGTGCTGGTGATCAGGTGGAGGTTTCCTTTTACGAAGGAAGAGTAAAGGTCGGCTGTAAGCTGGGTGGACTTTTCGTCTACGCCGCCGATTACGCGGTCGTTGTAGACCATTTCGTGGAGGGTGTTGCCTGGGATTGCTCTTTCGGGGCAGTGGGAGACGTAGAAGTCCTCGCACATTTTAAGGGTGGACTTTTCCAGGATTTGTTTTACCTGCTTGTCACAGGTTTTGGGTGGAATTGTGGATTCTATAATTACGAGGTTGCCTTTTCTCAGGTGGGGGACAATCATTTCGCAGGCTGAAACCACGTATTTGAGGTCAGCCATCCGCATCTCGGAGTCAAAGGGGGTTGGGACAGCTACAAGGAAGGCATCGGCTTCTTCGGCAAGGGATTCGGCTCTGAAGGCATTTTTGGCAATGGCTCCGTCCAGCAGTTCCTGGAAGCCTTTTTCTTCAAAGGGCATTTTGCCTGCTTTGAGGGTTTCCACAACACGTTTGTTTACATCAATGCCCACAACTTCGTGGCCGTTGTTTGCAAAAAGAAGAGCAGTAGGGAGGCCAATGTATCCCTGGCCGAGTACGCAGATTTTTGACATGCCTTGTTCCACCTTTTAAAAATAATATTTCTGATTTTAAAATTGCGATTTTAATTTGAGGATTTTAAGTTACGGGATTTCGTTTTGCCGTGTTCAATTGATCTATTCAATTACTGTAATTTCCCGAGGGTCAGCTCTGCAGAATCTCCATTTCCATATGGTTTTTCCCACTCACAATCTGACTCAATCATTTTTCTTGCACATTCTATTATATTTTCTCCACACCCAGCAATCAAATTTGCACCAACATCCACCGTTTCCGGCCTTTCGGTGTTGTCCCGAAGCGTCACGCAGGGGACTTTAAGGATGCAGCTTTCTTCCTGGACACCTCCGCTGTCGGTAAGGATAAGCCTGGCTCCGCTTTCGAGCTGCAAAAATTCCAGGTAGCCGAGGGGTTCGATCAGTCTTGTGCCTTCAGGCACTTTGAAGCCAAATTCTCCGATCATTTTCACGGTCCTGGGATGGGCTGGAAAGATGATTGGGAGGCTGAATTCTTTGTATATTTGAGAAAAACCGTTAAGAATTCCACCGAGACGTTCTTTGCTGTCAACATTTTCGGCACGGTGGGCTGTGGCTGCGAAGTACTGTTTTTCTTTCAAGCCGAGTTCTTCAAGGATATCGGCTCCGTTTTTAGAGATTTCAAGGTTCTGGTAGGCTGCATCCACAACCGTGTTTCCTGTAACGAAGATTTTTTCTTCGGGGATGCCTTCATTTAGAAGGTATTTTCTTGAGGTCTCAGTTGGAGCAAAGAGATAATCGGAAATATGGTCTGCAATAATTCTGTTGGTTTCTTCGGGCATTGTCCTGTCGAAGGACCTTAAACCTGCCTCAATGTGACCTATTTTTATCTGAAGTTTGGATGCTGCAAGGGCGCCTGCAAGAACGGTATTTGTATCTCCCTGGACCAGGACAACGTCGGGTCTGTCTTTTATCAGGATTTCTTCGATTCTGGCGAGCATCTTTGCTGTCTGTTTGCCGTGGAGGCCTGATCCAACATCGAGGTTGTACTTTGCCTGCGGGAGTTTCAGCTGCTCAAAAATTTTATCCATCTCGTAACTGTAGTGCTGGCCTGTATGCAGTATATAATACTCTATGCCCTGTTTCTCACATTCTCTGATTATAGGGCTCATTTTTATAATTTCAGGCCTTGTGCCGAGAATAATTGCAATTTTCATGAAGTTCCCTTACTAATTTTGTACAATTTACCACTTATTACTCAAGTTTCTTAAGAACTCTAGCCGGACGGCCAACTACAACGGTAGAGGGTTCTACGTTTTTCATAACAACACTCCCAGCTGCAACAACACTATTTTCCCCGATTGTAGTTCCTGCAAGAATGATACTACCAGGCGCAATCCATGCACCACTTTTTACAGTTACAGGCTTTACTTCCTTTGGATAATACTTTGTTTTAAGATATGGGGAACATCTGGGATTAGAATGTGCAAAGATCATGGTTCCCATTCCAATACTGACGTAATCTTCGATTGTAATTAATTCAGGGTATAGATCATCGAGGTTGACTCCAGTCCCCAAATATACGTGTTTTCCGATTTTTACACCTCTCATCCGCTGGAGTTTTACAGATATTCCATAATGCGGACAAATTTTAGCCATCTTCTGCAATATCCAGCTAATTAAATAACGAGAATAAAATTTAATTACACCGAATGAACCACTGTAACCATAATACTCCATAACTTCTCGTTCGTTAATTTTTTCAGGGCATTCCATTAGTGCGTTAATTTCCTCAAAGTATTCCATTAGATTCCTATCCTCGATTTTTTAATAAAGTAAATTTAATAAAATGATGAAAAGTTTATCTCAAACTTCCATAACCAACCACAATAACCCATCATGCACTTCCAACATTGATCACTCAAGTTTCTTTAGAACTCTAGCCGGACAACCAACTACAACGGTAGATGGTTCTACGTTTTTCATAACAACACTCCCAGCTGCAACAACACTATTTTCCCCGATTGTAGTTCCTGCAAGAATTATACTACCAGGTGCAATCCATGCACCACTTTTTACAGTTACAGGTTTTAAATCTCTTGGATAATACTTTGTTTTAAGATATGGGGAGCATGTGGGATTAGAATGCACAAAGATCATGGTCCCCATCCCAATACTGACGTAATCTTCGATTGTAACTAACTCAGGGTATAGATCATCGAGCTGGACGCCAGGCCCCAAATATACGTGTTTTCCGATTTTTACACCTCTCATCCGCTGGAGTTTTGCAGATATTCCATAATGCGGACAAATTTTAGCCATCGTCTGCAATATCCAGCTAATTAAATAACGAAAATAAAATTTAATTACACCGAATGAACCACTGTAACCATAATACTCCATAACTTCTCGTTCGTTAATTTCCTCAGGTTCTTCCATAGATTCCCACTTCTAAAATCCTTCACTGGATTTGTATCCAAGTATATCTTCAGAAACCATTTTTGAAAGATTCCATTTATTTTTGACTTGGACCTATTTGAGAAATTATCTTGACATCCTTTGCTGCCTAATCCCGATAAAAGCCATTTTTGCACCCCATTACTTCTGCAATCACATGACCTTCATTGTACGCAGGCATCGCAGCAATCATAAGAGTCAAATGCAAGATCCCCTTTTCTCAGATGATAATGGCTCTAAATTCCTAGCTTATGGAATTGCTCTTGATCTTCAAAGATGGAATTGCCAGCTATTTCAGAGACCACTATTTCAGAGCGAAAAATCAAACAATTCCAAATTTAAATTGTTTCGTTAAAATTTTTGAAAGTAACAACTATACACCAGATACATATTCCAATTTTTACCCCCTCAAAAAGGAACCCTGGACCCCACACACAACTTCTTAAAAATTACATATTTTTGATAATATATCCACAAATGAATATTTTACATATCAAATGAAACGATATAAAGAGTTAGGAAACAATAATTCGAAAAAAAATAATCGACAAGTAAAACTCATTGAGGGAATCAGGAGTGTAAGAGCAAATAAAGAAGAATTTAAACCCAAATGAACAGGTAGTGAGTAAATATCGTGTATGATAAAACAGGACACTGAGACACATCTTCACGCTTTGGGAGGACGGGATTGTTCTAATGACCGCTTGCCGAGAAGAGGATTACAAGCTCCTCGCCACCAATTTCCATGCAGAACGGGAGGGATCTCAGTGTTCTGAGGAGGACATTGCTCCTGATTTCTCCGGCTTTTCACAGCTTACGGGCACAGGCACACGGACAGCCTCGTGGAAGACAGAGTCCGCCCCCAAAAATCTTTTTGAGACACGGGGTGGATCACAGATATATCCTTCTAAGCATTCGATGCTTTTGTAAATAGAAATGTGCAGAAAGAAGCCATGACAAAGCTTCCCAGAATCCGGATTAATTCCTAGCTTTTATACAATTTCCATAAAGCTGAAAATGTAGAGAGATGTGGGAAGGAAGATACTCCCTAAATTTCAGAGACTCTTGAGTAAATATCTGTTTCAGGAAAAACCTTTAAAGAGGGGGAAAAGATTTCATAGAACAAGATGATATAATTTGATGGGGAGTTAAAACATCAAGGGGAAAATACGTGGGGGTATTTCCTGTTATAAACAAGAACCTGTACTGAGAGTGGAATCTATGTTTGATTCCTCGTTCCTAATGTAAGAACCCACCTTTTAACCTCATTTTTCCAATTCCCGGGATATAAACAAATGGACTCAATTTGAGATCGAATAAAAATTGTCGGAGAGGTTAAATGGTCAGAACCAGAAAATTTCCCTCGGACCTGCTACTTATGGCAGTTCTTGTAATCCTTACGAACATCTTCGTGCTCATACCTCCTCTCAGCAGCAGCTTCATCCGCACAGCCCTTGGCTTGCCAATGGTTCTTTTTTTACCCGGATATGCCCTGATAGCTGCTCTTTTTCCCGCAAAAACAGATCTGGACGGGATTGAGCGGACAGCACTTTCTTTCGGGCTGAGCATTGCGATAGTGCCGCTGATAGGGCTTGGCCTTAACTACACTCCCTGGGGGATCAGGCTCATTCCTATCCTTATGAGCCTTTCAGGCTTTACCCTGGCAATGTGCGGAGCAGCATACTTCAGGAGGAGGCAGCTTCCCGAAGACGAAGCTTTTGCAGTGCATATCAAGGAATCCTTCCTTGCCCTGAAAACGGAGGTCATAGAAAAACCTGAAACTAAGATCGACAAAATTCTTACGGTCATCCTTATATTTTCAATTCTTGCTTCAGTGGGGACCCTTGTGTATGTTATTATGACCCCAAAGGAAGGGGAGCATTTCACGGAGTTCTACATTCTGGGATCTGAAGGTTTGGCAGATAATTATCCGACCCGGTACGCACCCGGAGATAGCGGAACTGTTATCGTCGGAATAGTAAACCACGAGTACAGGACAATGAACTACAGCATTGATATGCGGCTCGAAAATACCTCCCTGGACCTTCCTGAAAACCTGAGACACATAAGTCTCGGCCACAACGCTACCTGGGAAGAGCCTGTGACCATAACCCCACCTTTTGAAGGAACGGATATGAAACTTGAATTTCTGCTCTTCAACGAAACCGAAAAAAGCGTACCTTACAGGGACCTGCACCTCTGGATAAATGTCACGAAGGAGGCCTGAAGATGGAAAACCCGGAACTTCCGGCTGAGAATCGGGAAAATAAAAGCCATAAGGAAACTGAAAACCCGGATCTTGCCAGCCTGTTTGAAGAAAAAAAAGCATCCTTTGAAACCGAAAAGCAGGAAACTACCGAATCGGGAAACCCGGAGATAAGGAATAAGGAAATTTATGTAGGAATACCCATTCTTGCCATCGCTTTTGCAGAAATGCTGATCTATTCCGGGAGAATAAAAGAAGCCGTCTGGGTGCACATGGTCCTCCTGATGGGCCTCTCCCTTTCTATTCCACTTATGAAAAATGAAGAAATCCGCAAGACCTGCCAGGCCCTGATGCTCCTCCCACTCCTTCGCCTGGTCAACCTCTCAATGCCTGTCTTCTTTGATATAACCCTTTACTCTTTCGTTTTCATCTATGCCCCCCTCGCAGTCCCTGTAGCGATTACTGCTGTCTACCAGCGGTTGACACTTGAAGAGGTGGGGATAACTCTCAGGAGGATATGGCTTTATTTTCCATTTTCGGTCCTGATAGGCGCCGGGCTGGGGGTAGGGGAATACATGGTAATCCGGACAGGATACCTCATCCCCGACCTCTCCCCCCTGAACCTGTTAAAACTAACAGTGGTTATGGTCTTCTTTGTGGGGCTTGTAGAAGAAGTAATATTCAGATCGGTTCTTCAGACAAGGCTTAATAAGATCTTCGGAGCATGGGGAGGGATACTGCTTTCAAGCATGCTTTTCGGGGTCATGCACTCCGGGTATGGGACTTCCTATGAAGTATTATACACCTCTTTTGTAGGGGTTATCATAGGTTATATGTTCTACAAAACCCGAAGTCTGCCGCTGATCACAATGGCCCACGGCTTCGTAAATGTATTTTTGTTTGGGGTTATCCCCCACCTGGGTCCCGGACTCGGGCTGCTTTGATGCTTTTTGTACATACCGCCGGTCGGGGAGAAAGAGAGATTAAAGAAGAAAGATGAGCTGAGAGAACCGGCAAATTTGGTGTAAAAAAGAAAAGGGGACGATAAAGATGCCCAATATTTCAGAAAAAAACCTGAGAATAACCATCAGGTTACAAAATTTCTGCAATTTTATAGACAACAATTGCACTGAAAGATATCAACAGTGGCACAATCCCCATATTTAAAGAACTTTCCAGAGCTTTTCCCTGAAGCTTCGATGCTGACAGGACCTCTTTGAACGAGAGAAATGAAATCAATCCGATTACAGCTACAGACCCGAATTCAGGAAGTCCCGGCGCAGTTAGCATTGAGAGAGCACTGGAAGAAATCGCGCTCGATGAGACCGCACTGGATGAAATTATACTTGTTAGCTTGTTAATCCCCCCTTACACAAATATTTCCCGTTTTAATAATAAAATACGTCGTAATATAAAAAACTGATTAAACCTCCTAAAAACAGTGAACAAAGACTTGCAAAAAAGGTAGAGGAAAACAAAAATTTAAATTTGAATGAAATTAGGCAAAATATGAGAACCACTTTTTACCTATGTTTCTTAGAGTTCTCCAAAATGTACAAGGGGAAAAACTCCAAGAATATTTCAGGAGCAAATCCGAATAAACAATGATAAGGTAGTCTCTCTGTTGATCCGGAAAATTGGGGGAATATTCTGGAATTAGGGGGCAAGAGTAAATCCAGGGGATAAGGGAAAAAATGTGATGAAAACCCACCTAAAGAGGCTTTCCGGCAGTGTGCCGAATTTGCTGAAAATATAAAGCCATATTTTTGCATACTATCTGTGATTTGGCTCTTCTGATGTGCAATTATCCTTCCAACGACTTCTTGAGATTTGTGAGTTCTCAGAGAATTAGGCACGATTCACGTAAAAAGATCTAATAGGACAATAATGTCCCAAAAAGTAAGAAAAAAATCCCCGACTACTTCTTACATATAATTATTTAAAGATATATATATTGAAAACCAATATATATGCTCAGATCCGACTACTACGCAATTAAAAGAAGAGGGCAATTAAAATTCGACATAGGGTGGGAACTGAAAAGAAAAGAAAAGAAAAGAAGATATCAAGAACATTAAAAGTTCAGGAACATTAAACGTAATAGGGGGGTAGTAGTTGAAGAAAAGATCAGGGATACTAATCGGAATGATCTTACTCATGCTTTCCGTAATCCCTTCAGGTTTATCAGCGGTTCTTTCCGAAGAAGAGCCCTACATAGCACGCATTGAAAAAAATAATGAAGTCGTTTTTTTTGCAGACCACAATGAGAGCCAGACCGAAGGCAACTGGATCCTGCTGAGCGGAGGAAATTCAATCAGGCTGCCGGAACCTTTCACATTCACCTACAACGGGACAAACAGACTCGAATTGGAGGGGGCGGATCTTGAACTTAATGTCGAGAACTATACGGACTACCTGATTACTTACCCGTATTCCACCCATCCTTTCTATACTGTGGACGAGAGTGTGGAAATGGACTTCAGCGGCTCAAGCGACTTTAAGGATCAGGAAGCCGGGATATACCTTGTCGATATGAGGGACACTGGCCTTAGTTCAGTCTATGACGCCTTCAAGGCCATCAAAGAAGAGAACCCTGGCAGTTTTAAGGGGATTTTTAACGACACCTTCGGGTCTTACACACAGGTAGGAGCCGTGACACTGGACGAAAACGGGGACATGCCCGCAACTCTTAACCTGGGAACCCAGCCCGCAGGCCTTTACGGGATCTTTGTCCTTCTCAACGACTCTTCAGAGGAAAAGAAGATACTTTCCGTGACCTTCTTTGAGGTCCTGGAATACGACCTTGGAATAGAAACCCCGGAAAACCTGGAAGAAGGGAATAACCTGGAGATCAGCCTTTCCCTGGAGAATACGAGCGAACCGGACGCCCTCACCTACGGGGCAGTCCTTGTCAAGGAAAGCGCTTACTGTGCGGACATGAGGTTTAACTCCAATGGAACGTGGGCCGGAACGGATGTGCTTATAAACGGAATCGACATCATCGATGAGTTTGACATTGACTCCTCGAATCTCGAGTCCAAACTCGGGAAGGACGAACTTCAGACCGAGATCCAGACCCTGATAGGGGAAGGTAACGGCACAATAACGATTGGGGAAGAAAACGAGAGCACACTCTCTCTGACCGCCTTCGACCTTCCAACCGGGGACTACCTCCTCTTTGCAGGGGCGTTTGAGGAAGGAAACGGCCTTGTGGGGATAGCCCAGAAAGAGGTTACAATAACCGGAGCTAGAACTTCCATGTATTCTTCTTTGGATTCCGGTTTGGATTCAAGCTCAAGTGCGAGCTCCAGCCGCTTTTCAAGCGAAAGCGAAAGTTCAGCCTCGAGCAGTATAGAAGCAGCTCAGGAAACTGAAGCCCCCGAAGAATCCAGCGTAAAAGCCCTAACCCTGACAGAAGAAGCTAAATCTGCCTCTCCAGAAAATGGAGTGGCTGCTGAGGCCCGGAAAAATAGTATTCCAAACGGAATTAGCTTCCTGGCGGGTTTTGCAGGCGTAATAATGCTCGGGGTAGTCGTGATGAATAGAAGAAGAATTTGAGAGTGAGTTAAGAAGGATAGTGGAGTGCTGTCAGGCAGTACTCCTATTTTGATTTTTTATTAGAAGAGCGTTTGAGTGAGCTTCCACTTGCCTTTTGCATCATGTGAAGCAGGGTCATTTTTTGGAAAAAGGGGAAATGTTAAAAAGTTCCGGGAAAGTAAATTCACTTAAAAGGGAATCGAATCAGGAACAATATAGAAAAATTTGATTTCAAATTTACAGTAAATTTTCAACATTGCTTCATGTTACTACCGTACCTTGATCCCTAAAGCTTTCTGACGATATCTTTTCTGACTGCATGCGCCACTCCCTAGCCGAGGCAACTTGAGGGGCGGATGGAGGCTGTTCTGGGACAAGGAAGGGAACAAGGCAAGTAAGGGGAAATAGAGAAAGGAAAAATGTTTGCTCCAGATAAACATAAATAAAGATATTTATAAGTTAAAGGGAGATTACTGGAAGATTTCTTATGTCCCTAAAAAAGAAAATACTGGTTACAGGCGGAGCTGGCTTCATAGGAAGCAACCTTGTAGACCGTCTGATGGAAAGAGGAAACAGAGTCCTTGTTTTTGACAACCTGAGTTCCGGGCAGATGGAATTTATAGAGCACCACCTTGAAAATCCTGATTTCACCCTGATGAAAGGAGACCTGCTAGACCAGGAAGCAATCGAAAGCGTCTGTAAAGGCATCGACTTCGTCTTCCATGTGGCTGCAAACCCGGATGTCAAGCTGGGGGCTTCAGATACGAAAGTCCATTTTGACCAGAACATCCTGGCCACCTACAACCTGCTGGAAGCAATGAGGAAAAACGGTGTTAAAAAGATTGCATTTACTTCTACATCCACAGTCTACGGGGAAGCAAGTGTTATGCCCACGCCCGAAAGTTACGGTCCCCTTATCCCCATATCCCTTTATGGCGCCTCCAAACTCGCCTGTGAAGCCCTCATTACTTCATATTCCCATACCTTCGACATGCAGGCCTGGATCTTCAGGTTCGCAAACATCGTCGGACCCCGCAGCACTCATGGAATTACTGTGGATTTCATAAGGAAACTGAAGGAAAATCCCTGCGGGCTCGAGATTCTCGGGGACGGAAAGCAGGAAAAATCCTACCTCCATGTATCGGAATGTGTTCATGCGATCCTTTTTGCAATAGAGAAAAGCAAAGAAGAAGTAAATATCTTCAATATCGGATCTGAAGACACTATCAGTGCTACAGGGATAGGAAAAGTTATTGTGGAAGAGATGGGGCTTTCTGACGTAGATTTCACATATACCGGAGGGAGCAGAGGCTGGAAAGGCGATGTACCAAGGATGAGACTCGGGATTGAGAAATTAAAAGCTATGGGATGGAGGCCTGCCTATACATCGGAGCGCAGTGTACGAGAAACGGCCAGGGAACTGCTTTCCGGAAACTGAGAATTAAGAGGAAGAATCGTAAAACCCATTGGTCTTTGACCCGGGGGTATAAAACACAATAAGGCAGGAACTGCTCTATATCAAACATGTGGAGATTCCGAAGGTAATCTGTGAAACAGGAAGCCTGTTAAATCTTTAGATTTAGCGGGCGGTCCACATGAAACCTCAGTACATACAATTAAACCTCAAATTTCAAAGGATAGCTAACTTTTCCGATTCTCGTCGCCTTAATACCTTATTCCGAGTCTGTAACCGCAATTGAGGGTACAAAGTTATAGATTCCGAGAAAAAACAGGATCGAACTGGTTCAATTTGAAGAAAAAGAGCCAGATAAACGCGAGGTTAACATTGTTAACTACAGTATTTAAATAAGTTGAAAGTTAACACTGAAAAGAGGGGAGGACTTCAAAGTTCCCACCTCAGAATTAAAGGTGTATGTGATATGAAGAAAAATGACTGTGCGCTTGTTCTGGGGGGATACGTCAACGGATATTCGATAATTAAGGAGTTGTACGAGAAAAAGATAGAAGAAATAGTTCTTTTCGGGAGTTCCAGAGAACTTGCCTCATACAGTAATAAAATAAAGAAGTTTGTGCTTATTGATAATACCCCGGATAGCCTGCGCAGAGAGATTGAAAAGCTCCATCAGGAGTATGAAAAAATAATTATATTTCCCACTAATGACCTGCAGCTTGAAAATTTGCATGCCATTTATCCTGAAATCCACTCCTTCTGTTTTTTGCCCTTTAATCCTGAAAACCTGCTAACCTGCCTGGACAAATATATCCAGTACTCTTACTGTGAAAAGCTTGGTGTTCCATATCCTAAAACAATACTTCTTCAGAAAAAAGATGATCTGGAAAATATAAAAACGATCCAGTTTCCTGTTCTCCTGAAGCCAAACAAAAGGGAAGACCTGAGAAGAAAGGTCTTCAGAAACCTGAAGATAGAGAATCCTGAAGATCTGAAGAAAGTACAGAAGGAAATCGAAAATTATCTGGATACTGGAATCAAGTTCCTAGCTTCAGAAATAATTCCAGGAAATGGGGACTGTATATATGCTTATGTAGGGTACAGAGACCAGAAAGGAAGGACCCTTAACGAATGGACCGGAAAAAAATTATCTCAATACCCTGATAATTTCGGAGTATTTTCAGCCGCTTCAAATGAGGCACCTGAAGAAGTGCTCGTACAGGGAAGAACCCTCCTGAATGGTATGGATATAAAAGGAATCGCACAACCTGAGTTTAAATACGATTTCAGAGACAAAAAATACAAGCTTATGGAGATAAACCTTCGTTCAATGATGTGGCATAGGGTAGGTAACCTATCCGGGGTTAACCTGCAGTACTCCCAGTACCTGGATGCACTGGGAAAAAAAGTAAGCCCCCAGGTGCAGGTGAAAAACAAGAATATCCATTTTCTCTATATGAAACATGAAATAAAAAATCTGATAATGCAGAGGAAATACCTCAGGACTTTTTTAAAGGATATTATAGAGTCAGATGAAACCCATTTTGCTGTATTTGATAGAAAAGATATAAAGCCATTTTTAAAGGACAGCACGGATATAGTGAGCGGAGCTATCAAAAAGTTCCTGCGAGTACTGGGAATAACAGGCTGATGAGTTATTCAAAAGCTGAGACTAACCAGCTAATCCATATTTACTCGGATACCGAGAATACAGGACAGATTATTTGCTGTTTGGGCTCACCTTTGACCTGAATAAATATCTTTTTATTAAAGACATTTCATGGTCAGTAAAGCCGCCCACCAGCAACATCACAACCACATAAATAAACGTGCCTGCCCCCATTGCTTCGAAAAGCTCAAGTATACCTGAGATGGCAAAGCTGGAAACAAAGAAGTACATAGCCATTGATGACAAAATACTTTTTGCAATGTCCATAAAATAAAAATCAAGTTTAAAATGTTTAAGGGACATGCGCATGCACAGCATAGCCATCAAAAAGTAGGAAACAAGAGTTGAAATAGCAGCACCGATAATGCCGACTGACGGTATGAGAATAAGATTGATTAGAACGTTTGAGACAGCAGCAATGATATTAAGATAGGTAGTAGACTTCGTTTCTTTTATAAGGAACATTGTATTAACAAAAATCTGGAATATTCCTGCCAGAAGCCCGGCAAAAGCAATGATAGGGATTACGAACCAGCCAGAAATGAAATCTTGAGTAGTAAGAACCCCAAGCAAAGGCTTTGCGAGGGCTGAAAGCCCAAAAACTGCGGGGATAGAGATAATAAGGAAGTACCTTAGAGAATGCGACATGTAGATTCTTACCTCATCCATCTTATTCTCATCAAACAGCTTTGAAAGCTCGGGAAGGAGAATAAGCTGAAGAGGGCTTACAAAAAGCTGGATAAGGTTTCCGATTGAACACGCTGCAGAATAGACACCTACACTGCCAAGGCCAAGAAAATAAGTAACCATATATCTGTCGCTTGATTCCGTAACCCATCTAATAAGTGCGTTTGGAGTTAACGGCAGAGAAAACTGCAGGTACTCTCTGATGTAAGTGAACCGCGGGATAACAAACCCTATCTGTGAAACTATGGTAATAAGGGTGATTAAAAAAATCAGACCCTGAACCATTAAAGTAGCGGTTATTACTCCAAGAAGCCCGTACCCCATTTTAAGGAAAACCAGTATAAATAACAGTTTTCCAAAGGTTTCAACAAGAGTAAAGTAAGAAAATTTTTTAATTTGCCTGAAAACCCTGAAATAAAAAAGGGATATAGACTCAATTACGTTCAGTAGAATTAAAAGGGAACCTGCCTGAACAAAATAGGTTGCTTCAGGGTCATTAAAACCGAAAGTTGCAAGTGGTTCTGCAAATACGTATAATACGAATGAAGCCAGAAAACCTGATACTACAACAAAAAAAAGGATTGAGTATACTGCTTCCCTTATTATTTTCGTATCGGTTTCGGAAGATAAAAATCTGACGAAACTCATCGAAAGCCCCATCAGTGCAAGAGAAGAGATTAAAGATACTGTAATATTGATCTGTGCCCAGAGTCCGTAATCATATGCTCCAAGGGTTTTTGTGATAATGGGAAGTAAAAAGAAGGTACTAAGGCTTGTAAGTATCTGAACAATCCCAATAAAGCCAACATCCCTTGCAAATTTTTGATATGACATCATACCACCTTAAAAAGAACTGTCTCTTTTCCGTTTTTAATTAAAGGAGCTTATGAAATAGTCGCGCGAAAATATCTTTCGTAGCCTCGATTCAGATCACTAATTAATGTTTGACATATAAATCCTTTTGATTGCCATTGATTATCCGGCTCAGGTTTTAGCATGGAGATTGATTGTTTTTCGATAACCGGAGCGAATTGGTTTATTATCATCAAAAACACCTTTAATTGCAAAGAGAAAGTATGGAGATTTCAAATTTTTTCTCAGCGTTAACTTTATTCTTATAATAAGGGCACAATAATTTAGATTCATAGAAACACCTTTAATTCGGGAATAATTATGAATTCGAGAACGGGAGATATAGAATAATTCTCGCCGTTAACTTTCAATTTATTTAAACGGCGTTTTCTTTTGAATAAATCGGGCTCCTTCTCACCCCAAGAAGAGAATTCTACAAAGGATAAAAGCCTTTGTGTTTAAATAAATTTTTATAATAGTTTATTATCAGCCTACTTTCGGTATGTACCCTGCTTTTTTCATAATATTTTTATTGATAGCGTTTTTGCTGGGAAGCATATTATCCCTGATACAGAACATTATTGCAAAAATGGTTCATTGTTTATATTTATCGTGAGATTTGGGGCATATGTGAATAAGCTTCAGGCCAAATGCATATTTAAATAAGAGAAGAAAAACGTCATCATTAAGTAATTCCAAAATGTAATGTAGACCTACCAAAAACAGGATGCAGGCAACCAAACCATCAAAAAGAGAATTTTTGGCAAGTATAAAAAGATAGAATGAAAATTAAAGAAAACCGTACAGAGAATCAGGATAGGACATGTGAACTGCCCCCAGGCTAAACAAGCTGTAAGAAAATTACTCCCGACAATAACCGAAGTCATTCTTTTTTGATTTAAAGGCTTTAAACACCTTTTTTTGTAGATTTTTGCCCTGAAATTGAATTGTCGGACAGTCTCTAAAGAGCAGGGTATTCGTGACCCTCTGCACTCCCATAATAATAAAAAAACGAAAGGTGAAAAGTGCCGTTACATGAAGCACGTCATCTTGTAGAAAAACTTTAGATTTGCCCTTAAAAAAGTTGGGCATATTTCACAGGTAAAATGAGGTTTTTCCGAAAAGCAGGCATTGGGAAATTAACATTTCCTGCAGCCAGAATTTCGGATTACCTCCTTAAAGGACATCCAGGCCTTTAGCTGTATACCAGTTGAAGTTTTGGCACCTGATTTATGTTCCCTACATCGCTGCTGTAGAATGCGATATAATTGTTGCTTTCAGTTTTTGCTTTTATCAGAAAACCGGTATTTTCGTACTTTCCACTGGTGTACTCCTTTACGAGATCGGTTACATTCAGCTCATAGTACCTGTTGTCAGGCAGGAAACTGCCCTTAATAGTCATTGTGGCATATGGAGTACTGCCCTGCAAAACACCGTTTTTATCGTACCAGTCTCCTCCTGGATTTTTCCATGCAATACCGCTGTTTCTCTTAT
>NZ_JJOV01000070.1:0-553 GCF_000979385.1 Methanosarcina sp. 2.H.A.1B.4 | reverse complement strand
GCTGGTCTTGAGCTTCCTGCCGGATAATACCAGTAGAGAGAAAGGGCTGCATCACTAACGTCGGTAGACCCGGTGTACTCGCTCAGGTCAAACCACATTGCATCCCTGTATCTGCCAGTACTCATCCCACCTATGTCAATATAGGATGAACTCTTATAGACTGTATTAGAAGAAGCTTCACGCATGCGGTTATCCGTTGCACCAGTAACAGTTACATTTACAGTCACTACAGGAGGTTCGGTCACTACAGGTGCTTTCTGTGTTATGCTAAGCTCTGGCTTCTTACTTTCAATTCCGCAGTCACTGCTGTAGAATGCAATATAATTGTTGCTTTCAGTTTTTGCTTTTATCAGAAAACCGGTATTTTCGTACTTTCCACTGGTATACTCTTTTACGAGCTCGGTTACATCCAGCTCATAGTACCTGTTGTCAGGGAGAGTACTGCCCTTAATAGTCATTGTGGCATAGGGCATGCTTCCCTGCAAAACACCGTTTTTATCGTACCAGTCTCCTCCTGGATTTTTCCATGCAATACCAATGTTTCTCTTATTCC
>NZ_JJOV01000062.1:0-35562 GCF_000979385.1 Methanosarcina sp. 2.H.A.1B.4 | reverse complement strand
CTCATATGTTGTTGAAGACTCATATGTTGTTGAAGACTCATATGTTGTTGAAGACTCATATGTTGTTGAAGACTCATATGTTGTTGAAGACTCATATGTTGTGGCAAAGTCTGGATACTCAGAAACTCCTGCAACCTTTGCCAGCTCCTCTACTGGTATGGAATTTGTACTGGTCCCGCCCGGGGAATTTGATATGGGTTCACCTTCTGAAGAGAAAGACAGAGCAGATTCCGAATCCCCTGTCCATAAAGTAACAATTAAAAACCCTTTTTACATGGGTAGATCTTCGGTCACGCAAAAACAATGGAAAATGATAATGGGAAATAACCCTTCCCACTTCAAGGGTGAAGACCGACCAGTTGAGATGGTTTCCTGGAATGAGGTCAAGGAATTTGTTAAAAAACTGAATGCAACAGAAAGTACCGCTAAGTACCGTTTACCTTCAGAAGCCGAATGGGAATACGCCTGTAAAGCCGGTACACAAACAGGGTATTCTTTTGGTAACGATGAGTCAAAGCTTAAAGAGTATGCATGGTACGCTGAGAACTCAGGTCGTAAAACTCACTCAATTGGCCGGAAAAAACCGAATTCCTGGGGTCTTTACGACATGCATGGGAATGTCTGGGAATGGGTTCAGGATAAATGGCACGAAAACTACAATGAATCTCCTTCAGATGGAAGTGTATGGGAAGCTGGAAATGGCTTCGATCGTGTCTCTCGTGGGGGCAGCTGGTACTGTAATGTCGGGTTCTGCCGTTCGGCTGCCCGACTGAGCCGTGAGCCTGAGAGTCGTTTCGCCAACCTTGGTTTTCGTCTTTTGAAGGAACTGTAACTTCATCTCTCTTTTTTCCTTGAGGGAGGCTGCACCGAAGATGCGAGACAAGATATGTTAAATACAGAATTTCCGGCTGCTCCGGTTCCAATATATCTTTTCTTCTTCCAATGTCTTTCTCAAAATTACTGCAATGATTGCCGCCAACAATAAGTCCTCTTGAGCGTAGCGAAAAGGACCGCGTACTCCCGAGGCGCAACTCGGGGTGGCAAACACTTATACATGAATCCTCTATTATATCCACTTCATGAAACAGGATATGTCAAGTGCCGACGTTGCTGCAGTTGTTGCCGAGCTGTCAGGGGGCTCGAAGTCCATTCTTGATGCGAAGATCGGGAAGATCTACCAGCCTGCAAGTGGGGAAATCCGCATCAACCTTTACGTTTTTCATCAGGGTAGGGATAACCTGTTTATTGAGGCTGGGAAGCGTATCCATTTAAGTAAACATTTCAAGGACAGTCCCACGCTTCCTCAGGCTTTTCCCATGCTCCTCCGGAAGTACCTGGCAGGGGGCAGGATCGTATCCGTGGAGCAGCACGACTTTGACAGGATCGTGAAGATCGGGATTGAAAGGGGAGGGATCAGAAACACCCTCATTGTGGAGCTGTTCGCTCGGGGAAACGTCCTGATTGTGGATTCTGAAAACAAAATTATCCTGCCAATGAACCCCGTGACTATGAAGGACCGCAGGCTGAGGAGTGGGGAGATTTATGAGCTTCCGGAGGCACAGTTGAGCCCTGTGGAGGCTAAGGTTTCGGACCTTATGGATGCGTTTTCGAAATCGACGGCCGATATTGTCCGGACCATTGCTACAAGATTCAATCTTGGGGGAGTCCTGGCAGAAGAGGCCTGTGCTCGTGCAGGAATTGATAAGGCTAAACCTGCAAAAGAAGCCATTGTAGAGGATGCTGAAAGGCTCCACGATGCGCTGCAGGATCTCTTTTCCCCGCTGTTCAGGGGCAGGACTGCAGGTAAAGGCGAGATAAAGGCTGAGCCAGAAACCGGTGCCGAAACTGAAACTGGAGTTGAAACTGAAACTGGAGTTGAAACTGAATCTGGGGTTGAAACTGAAACTGGAGTTGAAACTGAAACTGGAGTTGAAACTGAAACTGGAGTTGAAACTGAATCCGAGGTTGAAACTCAAGCAGGAAGTGAAACTCAGGTTCCGGGACTCAAACCTCAGCATATAATGAAGGAAATCAACGGGAAGATAGAAACCTTCGATGTGATGCCTTTTGACCTCACCCGCTATTCTGAATACGAAAAAGAATATTTTGATTCATTTAATACGGCACTTGACGAGTTTTTCGGGAAAAAGTCGCTGGAACAGGTTGCAGAGGTAAAGGAAGCCGAAAAAAAGGAGAAAACCCTTGGCGTTTACGAAAGGCGGCTTCTCCAGCAGGAAGAGAGCCTTGCAAAGTTCGAAAAAGAAATTGAGAAAAATAACCTTCTTGCAGAGATAGTTTACGCCAATTACCAGATTATCGAAGAGCTTTTTTCAGTACTCAACGGCGCAAGGGCAAAGGGCTATTCCTGGGATGAAATCCGTTCCATCCTGAAACAGGCTAAAAAGGCCATGCCTGCTGCACAAATGATTACAAATATTGATCAGAAGACCGGGACTGTAACTGTTGAGCTTGATGGCAAGAGCGTCAACCTTGATATACGGAAGACAGTACCCCAGAACGCCCAGGAATATTACGAGAAGGTCAAAAAGTTTACTAAAAAGAGGGAAGGGGCTCTCAAAGCCATTGAGGATACCAGAAAGGCTATGGAGAAAAAGGCTGCGGCAAAGGCTGCAAAGGCTGGGAGGAAGCTGAAGGCGTCCCGGAAAAAGCACTGGTACGACCGTTTCAGGTGGTTTGTATCCTCAGACGGTTTCCTGGTTGTAGGAGGCAGGGATGCCGACACTAACGAGGAAGTTTTCAAAAAATACATGGAAAAAAGAGATATCGTTTTCCATACACAGACCCCGGGTGCTCCTCTGACAGTTATTAAAACCGGAGGAGAGGAGGTTCCGGAATCCACTCTCCAGGAAGTTGCACAGTTTGCAGTTTCTTATTCGAGCCTCTGGAAAGCCGGGCAGTTCAGTGGGGACTGCTACTGGATTAAAGCTGAACAGGTTACAAAGACTCCGGAGTCAGGAGAGTACCTGAAAAAGGGAGCATTTGTTATTCGTGGAGAGCGCAATTACTTCAAAGATGTACCTCTTGGAGTTGCAGTCGGGCTTGAACTGAAAGGCGAGACAAGGGTCATAGGCGGGCCTGCTTCTGCAGTCCGGAAGCATGGGGACTATATCCTTGAACTTACTCCGGGCAAATTCAATCAGAATGATATCTCGAAAAAAATCTACCGGATTTATGCGGACAAGCTCGGTGACCCTCGCTTTGTAAAGCAGATCGCATCCCCTGACCTGGTAGCTATGATGATCCCTGCCGGAGAGTCAAACCTCAGGACCCAGAAACCAGAAAGAAAAGGGCAGGGAATCGAGCCTGAAGGAGAAGAATACGGGACTTCCGAACTAGAGGCCGAATCTGAGGGCTATGAGGAAGAAACTGAAGATGAATTCGGAGAAGAAGCCGGAGAATATATTGAAGTGGAAATTGAAACGGAGTCCGGAGAAGGGAGCGAAGAGGGAAGTGAAGAGGGAAGTGAAGAGGGAAGTGAAGAGGAAACTGAAATGCATGGAGTGACAAAGGTATGAGGGTTACGAACCGTTCTCTGAAAGGAAGGGAAGGGGAAATTGCCGTAACTGCCGAAACCCTCGACGATCTCTGGCATATGAAATACATCATTGAAAAAGGCGACATGGTCTTTGCCCTTACCAAAAGGAAAGCAGATTCTGCAAGCGACAAACTTCGTCCTGAAAAAGTCGAGAAAGTAAAGGTCCGGCTCGGGATCAGGGTTGAGGAAATGGAATTCCATAAATTCGCGAACAGGCTGCGAATACACGGACCGATAGAGCAGGGGATGGACACCGGCTCCTATCACACTCTTAATGTCGAAATAGGGACAAATATTTCCATCGTCAAGGAGCACTGGAAAAATGACCAGCTCCAGCGCATCCAGGACGCCGAAGAGGCCGGAAAACGCCCTAAAGTTGTTCTTGTAGCAGTCGAAGAGGGCGATGCAGACATTGGTTTTGTGCGCCACTACGGAATTGAGATCTACTCCCATATCCGGCAGTCATCCGGGAAGCGAGAGACCGGGCTCAGGAATGAGTTTTTCAGGGAACTTGTTGAACAGCTCAGGCATGCGGTTCCCGAAGACGCCTCTATAGTGATTGCAGGCCCCGGATTTACCAAAGAAGATTTCCTGAAATATTTCCATGATGTCGAGCCTGATATGGCTTCAAAGGCGCTGACTGAAGACACTTCAATGATCGGGATGTCCGGCTTTCAGGAAGTGCTCCGCAGAGGGGCTGTGGACCGAATCATGCAGGAGTCCCGTATAGCCCGGGAATCCTCTCTCATGGAAGACCTCATCAGGGAGATCTCAATGGACGGTAAAGCCGCTTATGGTTTTGCGGATGTTAAAAATGCTCTTGGATACGGGGCTGTCGAAACCCTGCTCATTGCTGACGAAACCCTGCGGGAAGGGCGGGAAAAAGGGGAAGATATCGACAAACTCCTTATGGAGGTTGAGCAGGCACAGGGAAAGGTTGTTGTATTCAGCACGACCTTTGAGCCCGGGGAAAAGCTTCACAAACTGGGAGGAATTGCAGCTCTGCTCCGCTTCAGAGTAAGGGGCTGAGCCGATACTGAATCTGTGGTTGCAACTCTTTAACTCTTCATACCTATTTGCTTAATTTTTTACCCCTCTTCTTAATTTTGCTTTTGTTTTTTTATTTTTTATTATTAATGCCTTATGTCCTCGGTTTCCTGACAAACTGAAGCTATTCATTTTCTTTTTTTGTTTTTATTTCCTATTTAGTACTATTTTTCTTTTTTTCAATTCAAATTAGTAAAATTTATTAACTACCCAGCTTTATTTGTTGTTACGTTCTGTATTATTTATAACAATATTTGCTTATAGTTTCTTTTTATGTATGGTTCTATTTATACATTTCAATGAAAACGAGTGATGATATTCATGAATCGTGGTATCCAAAAAGCTTTGTCTTCACTTTTGATTGCGTTTGTAATCTGTTTGCTGGCTCCTCCTTTAGGCTTTGCAGCCCCGGCTATCTGCGGGCTTTCTCTTGACACCAATGCGACCTCATCTGATGGTTTTTGTTGGGATGCAGCTACTTTTGGAGGCTTTAACTATCCTGTAAACAAACACAAGGATTTTGTGGCTTCTGAGAACTGGTGGGGAGAACGCTTGCAATACATCGAAAAAGATGGCCAGAACGAACTTGGAAAAAACAACCCTGGAAACCATGTTATAGGTGAAGGAGAGCTTGTGTATTCTACAAGGCAGTTCTCCAGCAAATATGAACTTGTTTCCGACCTTGGGCTTGATGCCGGGACAACTCCTGCAGAACTTGGAGGAATGTTTTACTATAAGTTACCCTGGTTTGGAAAACCGTATGTTACCGTTGAAAATGATGCTCGACAGCTTGCAAACCTTGTTATCAGCCAGAGCGGTGATACTAAAAAAGAGCTGAAAGCCGGTGAGTCCTGGGATCTTGGGAAAGGCTACTCTCTTACTGTTAACCAGGTTGATGTAGAGGGTAATAAGGTCTGGTTTTCCCTCTCTAAAAACGGAGAAGAACTCGAGTCCGGGATTGTGGAAGCAGACGGGACTGTAGAAAATCAGACGTTTACCGCAACTGCTGACTTTGGGGACGGAAAAGACCAGCTTTACTTCATCACCTACGTGGACTCCATTTTCGTAAGCTCATCGGATTCCTTCGCTGTCTTTAAGTATACATGGCTCATTGACAAAGATGACACGATACTCATTGAAAACGGAGATGAATTCCAGGGGTTTGAGGTCAAAGAAGCTTCCAAAGACGGGCTCGTTCTTACGAACTCAGAGTCAATCGTCCTTAACCTTGATAAGGACAAAAAGACTTATTTTACCGATTCCTGGTATTTCCAGACTTCAGATGAGGGAAAGGGAAGCACCTCTCCTGCCGGATACATTATTTTTCCTGCCAAAGAACTGAGCAATCCCGGAAATTACACTCTAAGAGGTTTACCTCTTGACACAAATGAGGTATCATCTGATGATTTTTACTGGAACGCAACCACTTTTGTTGGCTTTGTCTATCCCATAAATAAGCACAAAGACTTTGTAGCTTCTGAAAACTGGTGGGGGGAACGCCTGCAGTACGTCGAAACAGATGGTCAGAACGAACTTGGAAAAAACAACCCCGGAAACCATGTTATAGGTGAAGGAGAGCTTGTGTATTCTACAAGGCAGTTTTCCAACAAATATGTACTTGTTTCCGAACTGGGACTTGATGCCGGGACAACTCCTGCAGAACTTGGTGGAATGTTTTACTATAAGCTTGCCTGGTTCGGAAAACAATATGTTCCTATTGAAAACGATGCCCGACAGCTTGCAAACCTTGTTATCAGCCAGAGCGGTGATACTAAAAAAGAGCTGAAAGCCGGTGAGTCCTGGGATCTTGGGAAAGGCTATTCTCTGACTGTGAACCAGGTTGATGTAGAGGGTAATAAGGTCTGGTTTTCCCTATCTAAAAATGGAGAGGAACTCGAGTCCGGGATTGTGGAAGCAGACGGGACTGTAGAAAATCAGACGTTTACCGCAACTGCTGACTTTGGAGACGGAAAAGATCAGCTCTACTTCATTACCTATGTGGACTCCATTTTTGTGAGTGCCGCTGATTCCTTTGCAGTCTTCAGGTATACCTGGTTAATCGACAGAGACAACCCTGTGATTATTGAAAATGGGGATGAATTCCAGGGTTTTGAAGTAAAGGAGACCTCGGAAAATGGCATTGTCCTCAAAAATTCAAAGTCAATTACCCTGAACCTTGATAAGGATAAAAAGACTTATTTTACCGACTCCTGGTATTTCCAGACCTCTGATGAGGGAAAGGGCAGTACCTCTCCTGCCGGATACATTATTTTCCCTGCAATGGATGTGGTTATTGAAGCCGAAACCTTCTCTGAATCCGCAGATAATCTTACAGAAGAAACCAACGTAACAGATGTGGTTCCGGGTTCAAACGAGTCTGAAAACACCTCGCCTGATTACAGGGCAGCTCCTTCATCTTCTTCCGAAATAGCACTTGAGGGCTCTGAAAATAAAAATAGCTACCCTGAGGAAGGAGCTGCAGAGGAAGCCCCCGTAAAACTTCCAGGCTTTGGAATTATCTCCGGGATTCTCGGTGTTATGATATGTCTGGCTCTTAGAAGAAAGAGTTAATCTGTTATATTCGACGAGGAATGTAATAGAGGATTATTTTCTAATAGAGGATTATTTTCTAATAGAGGGTCATCTCCATAGAGTGAAATCATTTCTGTAGAGGAAAGTCATCTCCATAGAGTGAAATCATTTCTGTAGAGAGCTGTCTCTCTCAATCTCTTTTTTCCTCTCTTTTTTCAGATAAGGAGAAGGGCAATAAATCCGCTTAAAAATATTCCATCAAAGGTCCCTGCCCCTCCTATGCTTGCAACAGGGGCTCCGAGATTCTTGATTTTTCCCAGATTAAACAGATCAGCTCCTATAAGGGTCCCAAGCACTCCTCCTGTATAAGCAATAATGACACGGCACGTCTCTGCAGGGCAGCCAGGGACATGGATAGCCGAAGTAAGCAGGATTGCGGTAAGGGCAGCTGTCAGGGGCGGGACCAGGGCCGGAGTTGCAATTCCTATTCCCCGAATTGGCTTCGCTACGGAATAAGTTATGGCTGCAACAACTGCTATGCCAATTCCTGCAAGATGGATGGAAGAAGGGAATTGTGTAAGGAGATAGGTAGAAATCAGGATCGGAATAACTGCTCCTCCTACATTGATGGCAAGTACCGTTTCATTTTTAACCATCTGCCGGATAGGAATCCTGTAGGAAACCCCAAAGACCTTTACATAATTTTCCTTGACAACCGGAATCTCAGACCTCAGAGTTGTCAGTGGGATATTGATCCCGCTTCCAAGGAGGGATAGGAACAGGATTAAGAGTGCGTCTTCTGCGGAAAATCCTATTTTCATAAAGGTAGAGACAATAATTCCCAGAAACAGAGACCCAAGCCCAAAGATCAGAATGAGAATCAAAAGGAAAAGGAATTTCAGGCTGAAAGGCATGTAGAAGATCTGCCTGCTCATGGAATTACTCTCTGTTCTCCGGTTTTCTGCATATTAAGAGATATGTATATTCTCTTTATTAATGAGTATCCATTCTTCATTCGAGTTTCCATACCTGCACCGGAGGGCTCTAATAAACAGGCAGTTAATTAACAGGTAGTTAAAAACAGGTAGTTAATTAACAGGTAGTTAAAAACAGGCAGTTAATTAACAGGTAGTTAAAAACAGGTAGTTAAAAACAGGTAGTTAAAAACAGGCAGTTAAAAACAGGCAGTTAATTAACAGGTAGTTAATTAACAGGCAGCTAAACATTTTCCCTGCATTCCAGGTCAGATGTATCTGGTAGCAGGCTGTAAGGATTCTATGCAGATAGTTTCTTTTGCATCTTTGTATACTCTGAGGACTCCGCCTGACTCTGATACTGTAACTGAGATTGCTACCGTATCCCTGCTGATGGCGGCTGCTGAGACATGCCGTCCTCCCAGTCCTTTATCAATATCAATATTTTTCCCATCCACGTCAAGGTATCGTCCTGCTGCATGGATAATGCCCGTTTCATCTATCACAAAAACTCCGTCAAGCTGGGCAAATTCCTTTATGGATTCCCAGTTTTTTTTGTCAAGGACGTTTCTGTGGATTTCCTCATGGCCTGCATAAGGGTTAAGGATTATCTGATGAGAGCGTTTCAGGACTTCTTCGGAATCGCCTACAATAAAAGCAGCTCCTATTTTTTTTCCTTCCCTGCCTGTGAGAGCGATATCAAAAGCAATCTTCAGAACTGCATTCATGACTTCAGGCCTGACCCTCTCTTCACATTCTTTCATTGCTTTTATCAGAGGGTTTTCATCGAGGCTATGGACTATAATAGAGCTGGAACCGCGAGTTTCGACAACACCAACAACAATCCCGCCTTTGGGGCCCTCAAGCACGTACTCTATGGCTGCGGCATGCTGCAGGTGGTCAAAGTTGCCCGAAGCTTCCCGGTTGAGCTGGTCGCTGAGTTCTTTTACAGGACTTTTTCCTTCTTTGCCGGTTGCTACGAGGTGATCTATTATGCTTTTCGGGCGCATGGAGATATAATAAACCGGAACTCCTCCGGTCTCGATCTCCTCAAAGCTCAGATCTCCTGAGACCATAATTGCGGCAGCATCAAGTTTCTGGGAAATACGGGCTGCCGCCTCTGCAATTATACGTGCTCTGTCCATGTCGTCCACCCCTTTTTATTTTTATGCAACTATATTTGCAGTCCTGCTTCTTTGCTCTGAGGTTAGTTTATATTCTGCTGTTTGATTTTGAAGTTAATTATTATTTCTTCGAGCTAATATCATTTCCATAGGTTCACATTAGTTCTCAGAGTTAACATTACCGGTAATTGAATATGTAACAGGTTTGTTTACCGTGTAGTGTTGTAATATTTGATATATTATAATTGTTCTGTGATCGCTCCTATTTTTTCTCTTTTCTCTGTTATTTTTCTCCTCAATTCTCGCTGTTCCTTTTTCTAACCTTTTTTAAATGTAGTCAGGATCACTCAGGTTTACAATTTTTTTCTGGAAACGTCATCCTGAATTCGTTTTTTTCTGAAAGGTAAAGTGACAGAAACATTTTTCTGGTTATTTCTTCTAATTTATATTGGTGAAAACTTTGATCAGGACATTTATAGCAGTGGAACTGGATCCGAGTTTCAGGGAAAAAATCCTCCATATCCAGGAGAGATTTTCCGATTTTGACCTTAAGTTTGTTAACCCTGAAATAGTTCACATAACTCTGAAGTTCATCGGTGATATTGAAGAAACAATGGTCAAACCCCTGGCTGAGGCTCTTGATTCTCTTACTTGTGAGCCTTTCGAAGCGCAGATTGAAGGCATCGGGGTTTTCCCAAAGCCTTCTAATCCTAAAGTCCTGTGGCTGGGAGCAACAGGAAACTTCGAGACTCTTCATGATGATGTGGAAACCGCCCTGAAACCTTTTAAGTTCAAAGAAGACGGGAGGGCATTTACTGCTCATGCTACCCTTGCCAGGGTAAAATTCCTGAATAAAGATCAAAAAAATGCTTTTGCAGATGCCCTGAAAGAGTTAAAAGATACAAAAATTGGCAGCATGCAGGTAAATAAAGTGCTTCTGAAGAAAAGCACTCTAACCCCTGAAGGTCCCATTTATGAGGTCCTGCATACTGTATACCTGGACTGACAGGTCTTCTTGCTCTGGACTGTATAAGTCCTCCATACCCTGATCAGTTCCTTCTGTGTGTCTTAACTACAACATCTCACACTGATATGACTTCAGCTATAGCCTTCTGCTTCATATTCTTTGAATCCGCTTGAATACACAAGCCTGCGGTCTTCGGTTATTATAAGGCATTCAACACCTTCGAGATTTTCTATCATCTCAAGCCCTTCTTCTTCTCCCATCACGAAGACTGCAGTTGCAAAAGCATCGGCGTCAATAGCGTTTCTGGCAATTACCGTGCTGCTAATAATGCCTTCTGAAGGATATCCTGTTCTCGGGTCCGAGATGTGAGAAACTCTTGCTGACTCGTTAAAGTAACGTTCATAGTTTCCGCTTGTTGCTACTGCAATATCACGAGCTTCAATTGCAGTAACATATTGTTCGCTTCTGTCCGGGTTCTGAAGGCCTACCATCCAGGAGGTGCCATCTGGCTTCTGACCGATGTATCTCCCGTCTCCTCCCGCGTTGACAAAAGCGTTTTCAATCCCGTTTTCCTTCAAAGACTCGATTGCTTTATCAACTGCGTAGCCCTTTGCAATCCCTCCCAGGGCTACTTTCATCCCGGGGCTCAGACTTGCATTCCCATTTTCAGTGCTTATTTCCGAGTAGTTTACGAGTTTGAGAGTTTCGTTCAGTTCATCTGAAGTTGGGGGTTCCTGTGATCCTTCAGGGAGGAATTTACTCTTCCAGAGGTCAAGTACTGGCTGGATGGTAATATCAAAGGCTCCTCCGCTTTTCTCTGAATAGTACTTTGACTGGTCCAGTACGTAGATAAAAGCAGGGTCAGCATTTTCAACTTCTCCTCTGGTATTCAGGATATTAAGCTGACTATCTTCTTTTGAAGGGCTCATAAGGGCGTCAATTCTGTATATTTCACTAAAGGCGTCCTCTATTGCCTTCGAAGCTTCGCTGTCATTAGAAGCGTATACAGCTACCGTAACTGTAGTGTCCATAGTGCTTCTTGTCTGTTGAAACTCCTTAAGTTCTCTATCCTCTTCAGGTTCAGACTGCACGCAGCCTGATACTAATATGGATATAATCAGTAAAAACGCAAATAGTGTTTTGTATTTTGAATCCATGCTCTATCAATTTTTCCTTCTTGTTTTTTAATTTTAGGTTATTTTATTATTCTATCCAGATGTTTATTTTACGAGAAAGAAGGGAGAAAGCTCCTATACTTTAGCCTGGAGATGAATCCCTTTAAATATCCCCACATTCTTTTCGCTATCCATTATCATTATCTTCAAACCCTATCATAATGTACTGAAATCCTATGCGATAACCAAGCACAGGATAACAGAATATTTCGTATTAAATAATTTTTCACCTCTGGGACAAGGGTAGGGCCTGTGGACTTGTGGAGTTTGCTCCGAGGTATGAAGCATAAATCCCTTGTAAGGATGGGCGGAAACGCCGGCCTGTGGACGTGTGGAGGTTGTTCCGAGGTAGGAAGCGGGAAGCCCGTTAAATCTTTAGATTTAGCGGGTAGTTCACTGGATCGAGGTAAAATTGAAATTGAAGGTGAAATTTTATTTTTATTCACATTTTTATTGCTTTTTTATTTCCAACGGTTTTCATTTATTTTTAAACTCTTTCTTCTTATTATATTTGTTGGTTTTTATTTGTTGTCTGTTTTTTTGATATGAGCTCTGTTATGTAATTTTCTTTACGTCTTTCGTTATTTCTTTCGTTGTGTTCTATCATTGCTGCATTTATTCCCTGTTCTGTGCGGGACGTTCTATAGTTATTCACTTTGATTTACTGGTTATTCACTTTGATTTATTGGTTGATTCATGATTAATGGTTATTGAATAATTAATTATTGATTACCCTGACCAGTTTTACTGAGTTTATATATTTTTTATGTTATTATATCTCGCAGGCTTTTTTCTTTTCTTTGAAGGTTTAATAGGATTCTTTTCACCAGGTGGCTTTTGTAGATTCCCTTCCTGATTTTAATGTATAATCATGTATATTTTCTTTGGAAAACTATATATATTAAAAAAGTGTAATTTTTAAATTCTATTACAGACATTTTATATATTTAATTAATATACGTCGTGTACTATATATTAAGTATATATTTTTATTACTTTATTAATGTCTGTACAATTCCCTCAAACTTATTTCGAAAGAAATAAGTATTACCTCACGCAAACATTTTTCGTTGAAGTGGAATTTAGCTTTGTTTTTCGGAGTAAAATGGCTATCTAAAGCAAGGAAAGGAAAAAGCCGGTGATCAAAAAGCCTTCAGGGGAACCAAATCTGCCAAAAAGAGCTAGGCTAGCCGTTCATGCCAGTTCCTTCTCGCTTCAGTTTTCCGTTAATTATTTCCTTTTGTGTTTCTGGATTATGCCACTGGAGGCCTGGAAGTGACGGCAGTACACCCCTGGCCGTATACGATCCAGCCGTAAATTATCCTTCAATCTCATTCATTACTCAATATAAGCTTCAAGTTGTTGAAATTTGAACTTTGTTTCTTTCCAAGCATGAACATAACAACGTGAACAAAAAAAGAGAATGTGGTCGTTATGAATAGGTTAAATCTGTTGGTGTCGGGAGTCGCTGTGCTGCTTCTCGTGGCTGCTGGTGCCTATTCTTCTCTTGGATATGCAGGGGATGATCAAATTGCATCCCACTACATGACCAAGGGAGAATGGTCCGATACGGTCTGCGGAGGCTGTCACTTCGATGTCTACGAAAATGTCAATCATTCTTATCATGTACAGGTAGATATGGATCGGTGGTCTCCCCTCACAAATTTTGATCTTGAAACATCCGGAGAAGAGGAATGGGTCAAAGAATTCGGGAAGTACCATCCTGGTGGAGGTCCGCTTGCAGAATATGGTGTTGGCGTTGACTGTATGATGTGCCATGAGCAGTATGGTCTCTACGATTTCGAAGCCCGTGCCGAGAAAATTGAAAAGGGAGAATATGATGATGCAAACAGTGCAGCTATGGCAAAATCCAGCCTTGCTGCAAGGACCAATCCTATACAGTTTTTTGTCTACAACGCTAACCTGCTTACCCCCTACCCTCTGCTGATCGTTTTCCACGATAATGTAAACGGGGCTCCTCAGGAGTCTTCTTGTGCCCAGAAGTGCCACATCACCGATGTAGAACAGAGGGCTGTTATGTGGGGCGATGAAGAATCCTATGCAGAGTCAGACGTCCATGCAGCAAAAGGTGTTGAATGTGCAGAATGTCACCACACTGAAGGTTTCATAATAACCTCTGATCACCAGATCGGACGTGGAAACACTTCTGATTCCCCCGACCTTCCGGAGAGCCACTATGATGACACCATGCGCAGCTGTGACGATGCTGAGTGCCATGCAGGTATATCACACGGTCCATTTGCTGACTCTCACATGGAATTCCTTGCCTGTGAAGCATGTCACATCCCTGAGCTTCCTGGAGGAGATCTGCCGGGTGGCAAGCCACTTGAATCTTTCAGCTGGCAGAATGGAGAACGCGAAGATGTTTACCGGGAAGCAGACTTCCAGCCTGTCCTTGCCTGGCACAACGGAACCTTCGGAGATGTCCTGCCAAGTGTGGATACAAGGAATGACACAGGTGTAATGCTTACCCCGTTCAACAATATTACCGGAACCTGGTGGGATGCAGGTACTAATCCTGAAGTGCTCGCAAACCCGAACACAAGCATCTCCATTGGAGATCCGATCCCGGTACAGTATGTTAAGGCAGCGGATTCCGACGGTGATGGTAAAGTTACAGTGGACGAAATGCAGGCTTACGATGCCAACGGAGACGGAAAGCCCGATTATCCGAATGCGGTCTTGAGGACTTCGGAACTTTATTATCAGGTCGCACATAGCATCGTCAGCAAAGATGTGGGAATTTCTTCTCCTCTGACCTGCAAGGACTGCCATGGAAGCAAAGCCGTGATTGACTGGACATCTATAGGTTATGTAGAGGATCCGGGAGGAGACTCAGCAGCTGCAAAGAGCATCGCTGTTACCTATCCCAGGCCGAAACCTGTAGAGGTCGAAACGGAGCCTGCACTGTAAGGAGGCGGCAAACCTTGAGTGATGTTATTAGACTTGATAAACTGCCTGAAAAGGCGATTATACCCATGAGGCAGCATGACGGAATTGCTTGTGCTCCTCTGGTTAAGAAAGGCGAAGAGGTTCTCGTCGGCCAGAAGCTGGGGGAATGCGAGGGCAGCGACCTCGCTTATGTCCATTCCCCCTTTTGCGGGACTGTGGAATCAATTGGGTTGATGCCAAACCCCAGCGGAAAGAGAATCCTCAGTGTTGTGCTCACACCTTCAGAGTGTACACAATCGGTTGAGTTCGTTCCTGAAAAGAATGCACCTCCTTCAAGGTTAATCCAGATGATCAAGGAAGCGGGAATTGTTGAGTATTACGAAAAGCCCACATACCTTGCCCTGAAGCCTGGAAAGAGAATCGATACTCTGCTCATGAATGCAACCTTCCCCCTGATTACCCATGCTTACCTGAACTCCCTTGACAAGGTTCTCAAAGGGTTCAGCCTTATGCTTGAAGCAAGTGGGATCTCGAGGGGAGTAATTGTTGTCCGGGCAGATGACAAGGAGTCCATAAAAGCCTTCAAAGGCGCCGTAGTTGATGGAAAACCTCTCACTATTGCCCCGATCATCGGGAAGAGGCACGCTGACTACTACCTTGAAGACATTGACGACCGGATCATCGTGGTTGCAGCAGGCAAAACCACCTATACCCCAACGATGATGAACCTGCTCTCAGCTGATGTTATGGGCAGGAAGATCTCCCTCGGACACGAACCCTCAGATGTGCACGTGGTAGTATGCGGAGTAAAATCTTCAAAAGCAGTATACGATGCCATATATGAAGGCAGGCCGTACCTTGAAAACGCAGTAACGGTCACAGGAGCTGTCAACAAGCCCGGGTCCGTAATTGTCAGGTTCGGAACTCCTATAAAGGACGTAATTGATGCCTGCGGAGGTTACAGGGGTGAACCTGGCAAGCTTATTATTAACGGGTCAATGGGCGGAATAGCCGTGTATACGGATGAGGCACCAGTGGTCAAGAACACCACGGGAATTGTCATCCAGACAAAGGAAGAAGTCCTGCGGGATGAATCGATTGCCTGTATCCATTGTGGGCGCTGTGTGGACGTCTGTCCTGTAAACCTGCTTCCGACCAGAATTGCATCCTATTCGAACCTTGGTAAATATGAGGAATGTGAGCAGCTGTATGTTATGAACTGCATTGAGTGCGGGGCATGTGCGGTAGTCTGTCCCTCAAAAAGACATCTTGTGCAATTGATCAAATACTCAAAGCTTCAGATCCACAACCTGAGTGCTGCTGGAGCTATGGAGGAGGCGACTAAATAAATGGCCTTTACGGTATCCCCACCTCCTCATATAAAGGAAGGTGTGTCGGTTAAGAAATTAATGTGGAGCAGATTTATTGTTCTTCTCCCGTTATGTTTAGCTTCGATTTACTTATTTGGATTCCCCGCTCTCGGTAATCTTGTTGCCGGAGTGCTGGGTGCAGTTTTTATCGAACTGGCAATCCAAAAGGCATTCAAACAGAAAGTCACACTCGGTGATGGAAATGCAGTCTATCTGGGACTGCTGATCGCACTGATGGTCCCACCCGCAGTACCCTTCTGGCTACCCTTTATCGGGGCAGTCTTCGGGATAGGGGTTGTAAAGCATGCTTTTGGGGGGCTTGGCTCTTATATGTTCAACCCCGCACTGGCTACCTGGGTCTTTTTGAAGCTTTCCTGGCCTTTCCTGATGGTACCTCTCTCAGTTCCCCAGCTTGGGTCTCTCTCGGACCTTATCCTTGAGACAGGAGCCGGGTTCCTGGCAGATGCATCCCCCATCGCGATGATCGGTGTGCTGTACCTCATTGCCAGAAGGTACATTGAGTGGAGAATTCCTCTCATGTATTTACTGACAACTGTGGTGCTCGTGGTTGTGCTCGGAGATCCTCTTTCTTACATCTTTACAGGGTCTTTCCTGCTTGGAGTGTTTTTCATTGCAACGGAAACCTCTACCTCTCCGATAACCCGGAATGGAAGACTTATTTACGGGGTTGCTTGTGGGGTCCTTACAGTAGTTTACGGGTACTTCACTGGAAATTATATCGAGGGGACCTTCTATGGACTGCTGCTTGCAAATGCCATTGCCCCGCTGATCGAACGCTCCACCGTTCCAAAGCCTTTTGGAGGTGTTGAAGCGTGAAAAATACCTCGGCAAACATTATCATAAAAATGATTGTACTTTCAGCGCTCGCGGCTGTACTTCTGGCAGTGACCTTTGTCCCTACCCAGGTGAAGTTGGGAGAGCTGCAGGCTGAGCAGGAGAAACAGGCATTAAAAATGGTTTTGCCTGCAGCTGCAGACTTTGAACCGGTTTATGGGGACAAGGTAGATGCTGACGGAAATCCTGTTGTTCTGTATTTCCGTGGAGTTGACTCTTCCGGAAATATTGTGGGTTATGCCTTCAGGAATACTCAACCCGGTGCCCAGGGCCTTGTTGAGCTTCTTGGTGGAGTAAGCGCGGACTTCAACACCGTAACAGGAATGGAAGTTATGTCCCACGCCGAAACTCCGGGGCTTGGAGCAAAAATTACGGAACCCGGGTTTAAGTCCCAGTTCATAAATCTGCCAGTGGCTGATCTTAGTTTGTCCAAAGACGGTGGAAAAGTTGATACCATTTCCGGTGCGACCATTTCAACCGTAACGGTGGTGAATGCTCTGCACTTTGGTATCGATGGTGTAAGAGCTCAGGAAGGGTGATTCATATGGGTAATAATAGGAGTGTAGCAAGTGAATTTATGCGAGGAATTACTAAGGACAACCCCATATTTGGCCTCGTATTAGGGCTCTGCCCTACGCTGGCTGTCACCACTTCCGTTGAAAACGGGATTGGTATGGCTGCGGGTACCTTATTCGTGCTTCTCGGTTCAAATATGCTGGTATCATTACTTAGAAAAGAAATTCCTGACACAGTGAGAATTCCAATAGAACTCATTGTCATAGCTACTTTCGTTTCGATAGTGGATATGGTAATGGAAGCGTTTACGCCTGGCATGTACGCATCTTTAGGTGTGTACATTCCTCTGATCGTGGTGAACTGTATTGTGATCGGACGTGCCGAAGCCTATGCCCTGAAGAATGGAGTCTTTTACTCGATAATCGATGCATTCGGTATAGGCTCAGGGTTCTTGCTTGTGCTAATGCTTCTTGGAGGCATCAGGGAACTTCTGGGTACAGGCGGAATCAAGCTCTTTGGAGTCCAGTTAGTTGACTTTGTCTCCATGCTGGGGTACAATCCCATAGGTGTTATGACTCTGTCGCCGGGAGCTTTCCTGACCATTGGGGTCCTGATGACTATGGTCAATTACCGCAGGATTTTAAAGGCTATGAAAGGTGATTAAAATGGCAGACGCATCTCTATTTGCGATCTTTATGGATGGCGTGTTCCTTAAGAACTTCCTGGTGGTCCAGTTCCTCGGGCTCTGTTCTTTCGTGGGCGTCACAAAGGACGTAAAAAGCGCATCCGGGATGTCAGGGGCAGTTATCTTCGTTATTACGCTGTCCTCTTTCGTCTCATACCTCCTGTACACGTTCATTCTGGTTCCTTTGAGGCTTGAGTACCTGAACACGATTGCATTCATCATAGTGATTGCAGCGCTTGTGCAGCTGGTAGAGTTTATTGTCCGGAAGCATATGCCCCCTCTGTACAGGTCGCTTGGTATTTACCTGCCTCTGATCTCCACGAACTGTGCAGTGCTCGGTGCTGTGTTGCTTAATGTGATGAACGAATACACCTTCATCCAGAGTATTACTTTCGGGATTGCAGCCGGGGTAGGATATACCGTTGCAATGCTCATCATGTCTTCCATACGTGAGAGGAGTAACGTGCTCTATGTCCCAAAAGCAGTTGGAAGAGGAGTTACATACGCTTTCTTCATCGCGTTGATCATGTCAATGTCCTTTGCTAACTACTTCAAGGTGATTCCACTATGACAGCAGACGTTATGACTGTGGTCATAAACACCGTTTCGGTGCTTGTAGGGCTCTGTATTGCGGTAGGCGCAATGCTGGTATTTGCCTCCAAGGTCTTTAAAGTGGAAACCAACCCTCTGGTCGATGAGGTCGCTTCCCTTCTCCCGGGAGCCAACTGTGGTGGGTGCGGATTTGCCGGATGCGCTTCCTGTGCTGAAGCCATTGTCTTAAGTGGTGCACCTGTAAACAGCTGCCCGGTCGGAGGGTATGACGTTGCAAAACAGATCGGTGCAGTCATGGGACAGGAAGTTTCAGAGTCTGAGAAGGCTTTTCCCTTTGTCCGCTGTCAGGGTGGACAGGCTCACTGTACGACCCTTTATGACTATCAGGGAGTGGAAGGCTGCAAAGCTGCCCTCATGCTCTGTGATTCCAGGAAAGGCTGTACCTATGGTTGTATGGGGCTTGGGACCTGTGTCAGAGCCTGCCCGTTTGACGCCATCTCCATGGGAGAAGACGGTTTTCCGGTTGTGAACAAGAACCTATGTACAAGCTGCGGAAACTGTATTGCATCCTGCCCGAACGGTGTGCTCACCTTTGCCAGGAACTCAGAGAAAGTGCATGTACTCTGCCGTTCCCATGACAAGGGTAAAGACGTTAAGGCAGTCTGTGAAGTTGGCTGTATCGGCTGTAAGAAATGTGAAAAAGAATGCCCAGCAGGCGCTATCAAGGTCACGGAATTCCTGGCTGAAATCGATCAGGAAAAGTGTACAGCATGTGGAGCCTGTGTTACTATCTGCCCGCAGAAGGCAATCGAGCTCCGGTAATCCGGGCTCGTTTATTTTCTGACAGCCTTTAAAGACTAAAGAGGTGAAAAATATGCCGTACAAAACTTTCCTGGGCTTGCCTGAAAATGTCGTGGCAGCTCTCTGTTACCCTGTAGGTTGGCTCTCAGGCCTGTTCTTCCTGCTCCTTGAGCGCAAGAACAAGTTCGTCCGCTTCCACGCCATGCAGTCGATCCTGCTCTTCCTGCCGTATGTTCTCTTTATCTTCCTTGTGGCCTGGATCCCAACGATTGGCTGGGCCATTGCAGACGGTGTTGGAATGCCTGGAATGCTGCTCATCGTGATCCCGATGTACATGGCCTTCAGGGGCTCAAAGTTCAAAATCCCCATCATAGGAAAGATTGCCTACAATTTTGCCTATGGTGAGTAAACAAACAGATTTAACCTGAAAATCCGAATTGCTCTCCCCCAAAAGGGCAATTCGACCTTTTCTTTTTGGCTTCTTTTCTGGTTTCTTTTTTGGCTTCTGTCCTGGCTTTTTTAGTTTTTCATTCCACAAGGAGAACCCCTACACACATTGTTTTTTCAGGTCTGCAAAACTCAAGCTCGATACCTGCTTTTTCCAGAACCTTCTGCAGGTTGACTCCCCCGGCCTCCGGGGGAAAACGCCTGAGCTCGGGCTTTACGCACTTTTCCAGGTTGCACCTCTCGCATTCGTTGCAGGGGCCGGGCCGGAGCAGGTGGGCGTAGATAAAGCCTTTCCTGAAAGCTTCCTGTTCCAGCTCGAACATCTTACTGAAGGACTCTTTCTGGAGTTCTCCCCAGGCTTCGAGGATATCCTGCACATCTGCAGTATCGTGTTCTTCCACGAGGAGGAGTGCATTTCTGTATTCTGAAAGGATCTTCCTGAATTCTTCAATGGAAAGGATGTGGGGAGGACAGCTAAGCCTCTCTCCATAGTTCCGGCAGCCGTGGGTACATTTCAGGGCTATCCGGTTCTCCACCACAAGATCTCCTGATTCCAGGGGGTAGACTTTAAGTCCCAGGCTTGAAGCCTTTTCAATTAAAATGTGTAAATTCTCGGGCAATTAAATCCCTCTCATCTAAATCCTTTTACTCTCAGTCCCTCTAACTCTTTAACACTCTAATGAATTCCTCTCATCTCTCATTTAAGACAGTCGTTTTGCACAAAAAATACATTCGCAACCGGAAGTCTCTTTCAATAAACTTTCGTTTTCTCTTATATTCAGGGCTTTTTGTTTTAAATCCTGATATCCTTTTATTCTTGCCTTCTTATTTATCCCCGTTCCCGGGTTTTGACTTATGAGGGTTCTCCTGTTTCGAAATGCGGTCGGCATGCCTTATATATCGCAAACATTCGAAAGTTTAAATATTATCTTCTCTAATTAAGGTGTAAACATTAATGGAGGACTCTAAGATTAAAGAAGAGATCTGGATTGAAAAATACAGACCGGTCAGGCTTAATCAGGTAGCAGGGCAGGACGATATAATCGAGCGCCTGATGTCTTATGTGGCAACTAAAAACCTTCCTCACCTCCTCTTTTCCGGGCCTCCTGGTGTCGGGAAAACAGCTTCTGCAGTTTCAATTGCAAGGGAGATTTTTGGGGAAGAGTTATGGCGAGAAAATTTTACCGAACTCAATGCTTCCGATGAAAGGGGTATTGATATCGTTAGAAACAAGATTAAAAACTTTGCAAAAACCGCCCCTATGGGCGGAGCTCCGTTTAAGATCATTTTCCTTGATGAAGCCGATGCCCTTACCTCGGATGCGCAGTCTGCACTCCGCAGGACCATGGAAAGATTCAGCAGCAACTGCCGTTTTATCCTCTCATGTAATTACTCCTCCAAGATCATTGAGCCTATTCAGTCCAGGTGTGCAGTTTACAGGTTCAGGCGACTTTCCGATGAAGCCATTAAAAAACGTCTTGAATACATTGCTGAAGACCAGGGTTTGTCCATTACCGAAGGCGGGTATGAAGCTCTGATTTATGTAGCTCAGGGAGACATGCGAAAAGCTGTCAATTCTCTTCAAGCTGCTGTCTTCATTGATACGGAAAAGCCTATTTCCAGGGAAACTATTTACAGGACTACGGCAACCGCAAACCCTGAAGAGATAAAGGATCTGATCGAGACTGCCCTGCGCGGAAACTTCAGGGCTGCCAGAAAAGAGCTTAACAGGCTGCTCTATGAAGAAGGGCTTTCCGGAGAAGACATCGTGGGACAGATCTACAGGGTGGTTTCTGAAATGGATAACCTTATGGTTCTGGATCTCGGGCTTTCGGAAAGGGACATTGTCGCACTTGTGGATATCATCGGGGAGACCGACTTCAGGCTTACCGAAGGAGCCAGCGAAAAAATCCAGCTGGAAGCCTTACTTGCACATTTTGCTCTTTCAAGAGATGAATGAGGCTTTATAATTCCTGATAACCAGGTTTGCCGCAAGCTCTACATCGGGGATACCCTACTTATGTGGTTTCCGGAGTTAGCTGGCAGATAAACAGGTTTGCCGCAAGCTCTACATCCAGATCTCTGAACGGCAGAAAAAGGCTGACTGAAGCGAGCCTTTTTCTCTCAAAAGATTATAGTTATCACTCCTGATCATCATGTCTGTTGAAAATTTATTGGTCGAAATGCTGGGGTCTGTACCCCATTGGCTTGCAGTAATGGTTATAGGGGCTCTTCCGATCTCCGAACTGAGGGGCGCAATTCCTGTTGCCATGGGCATCTATGGAATGGGGCCTCTTGAGGCTTATGTCCTTTCGGTGCTTGGAAACCTTATTCCTGTGGTCCCCCTTCTGCTTTTCCTCGAGCCAGTCTCCGGGTACCTGAGGCGTTACCACATCTTCGATGTCTTTTTCACGTGGCTCTTTTCAAGGACCCGACGAAACCACACTGAAAACTTTGAAAAATACGGACTCCTTGCCCTGACCCTCTTCGTTGCCGTGCCTCTGCCAGTTACCGGAGCCTGGACCGGCTGTGCAGCCGCTTTTGTGTTCGGGATCAAGTTCAAGCATTCACTGCCAGCAATCGCTGCAGGGGTAATGATAGCAGGAGCCATTGTAACTGTACTCACGATGACGGGCATGGGCCTGGCTGACCTTATTTTCGGAGTTTGACCATGAGGTCAGGCTCTTCGAAATCTTCATATACCTTAAAAATATCAAATATATCATAGACAGAACAAATATAAATTTCTCTTTATATTTGCAGCCAGTCTCGCTTTTACAGCTTCTTATGCGGTATATTTCCCGTTGTCTGGCAATTATCTGGATTTTTTTGAGGTGATTTTTAATGGCAAAGGCAGATAAGAAAAACAAAAAAATAGTTCAGTCCGAAAAATGTATTGGGTGCGGCATCTGTTATTCCGTTTGCCCTGTGAACGCAAAACTAATGAAAAGCGATGATTTTGATCCTGAGACTGCTGAACTTGCAATCCGGATCATCGACGGGATGGCAATTATCAGTGACGAAGTCTGCATCCGCTGCGGAGCCTGCTCAAAGATTTGCCCTGTGGAATCTCTCACTATAGTTGAGCTTGAATCCGCGACTGCATAATAAGGATAACAGTAAAAATAGGAAAAATGCTGTTTTTCAGCATTTTGTATTTTTAGTTATTTTTATCCCTAAAAACGGGATTCGTATTATTGAACCGGTATTTCAGAACGCTGGCAAGCCGGTTTCTTCCAATACTTTTTGTAGTATTGCCCATTTAACTTGGTGCCAAATGGGTTGAAGCTGGGTGCTTACACCCTCCTAATCTGTGATTGCCTACCAGGAATATCTCTTTTTATTTACAGCATTTCTGTTGCTAGTTTTATATCTTCAGCCTTTACGGTTTTTCTGCCGGCGTGCTCTGCAAGTTTGATAGCTTCTTTTGAAATCTGAAGCCCATATTCTTCCAGGATTTCCGTAAGGGCCATTCCTGCACTCTCGCTTACTCTGTGGGCACCTGCTGTCCTTATTAAACGCTCAATTGGTGCAAACGGTATAACTTTTGCTGCCATATTATCCTCCAGGTTCTTTTTGTTAATATAAATTCCTTCTAATCTCTGATTTTGTAATCAGATTCTATAAATACCTTTGCTTATATCGGGGTTTTCTTCACTTCTTATTCAGCCTTTAATGCTCTTTTTCCCCTTTATTTACTTTGTAAAGCCCATTTACCTCTTTTTCTCTTTCAAACTATTTTTATAATCATTCTCTTATACCCGTAAATTCTTGGAAGTCTTTTAAACTCGTTATTCAATGAACTTTTATTCCCATCTTTTTATTCGGAATCTCTTTTTCGAAATCTTGATATTAGATTATTCGAATCTAGTCAAACATGTTCTTACAGGAACTCCTTGACCTAAATGAAGAGATCTACTTTGTAGAAGAAAGTTATACCACACAGAGAACTCCTGAGCGTACGCTCCAGTATCTTAACGGAGTCCGAAACTTTCCTGGCGCGGAAAGCATTCGGCTTATAAGGGTCAGGGAGGGGGAACACACGTTGGGATTGCTGTTTTTCAATCCTGCAGATGGAAACGTTCCTGTAGATTTCTGGTCAGTATTTACCGGAGCCCTTGCGTCGGCTTCCCTGAAAACCAGATTTGAAGTCCTTGCAGACTCCATTCTTGCCCTACACCCTCCTGAAAAGGATATTGAACTTCCTCCCGAAACCTGGCGGAACGCAATAAATGAATACTACTCCCTTATGCTTGTTAGCCGGAACTTCTGTCCGGGCTGCTCTGTGAGACCTGAGTCCTATAAAAGTGTTTTTTCAGAAAATCGTGTAAAGAGAGTCACCGAAATTTTTGATCTTCTCCGAAAAAAAGGTTATTACCCCGAAGGCAGGCTCCTTGAGGTTTGCTGTGGAAACGGGATGTCAACGCTCGCCCTCTACAGGCTCGGGCTGGATCCTCTGGCAATAGAAATCAATAAGTGTACTGTCTGTCAGGGGCTCGAGCAGCAGGTCCTGAACCCTCAAAGGGCTGTGGTTATGGATGCAACAGCCATTTCAAGATACTTTGAGCCCGGCAGTTTTGATGCCGTAATGGGCTTCATGCTGGGGCTTGTCTATGAATTTAACAAGGAGCTCTGGACCGGCATTATGAGAGAGGCCGTCTCGGTTGCAGCTGATGGGGCTGTCCTGCTCTTTACCGTAAGCAGCAAACCAGAGATTGAAATTCTCGCCGATACTCTCCTTAAGGCAGGGGTCGAGGGGGAGATCGTGGACAACACGGATTCAGAAGGTACTTATGACCAGTGGCTCTTTGTCGGGCGAAAGTAAAAAAGTGTATTTTCCAGACAATGAGCTTTCTTTTGTTTTCTTCTCTTTTTCTTTTGTTTTATCCTCTTTTTCTTTTGTTTTCTTCTCTTTTTCTTTTGTTTTCTTCTCTTTTTCTTTTGTTTTCTTCTCTTTTTCTTTTGTTTTATCCTCTTTTTCTTTCTTTTTTCCACCAGGGTTAGGAGTTCTCCTATTATTGTATTATAGTTGTTTTTCTGATCCGGGAGCTTCTTTTTGAGATGAGTACTCTCTAATGTTAACGGCAGCGAAAAGTATTTACTTGTTAACAATGGTATTATTAAAAATATTCCTATCGACGCAAGACACGTTGAGTTTTGCGGGCGTATCTTGTAATATTAATTTTCTCCTGCTACATTATGCGGTACCGGAGATTCGGTTCTATTATACCGAATTAACCCCTCTCCAGGCAAATTGCAGGCTACTGCACATGCTACTGCACATGATAGCTACCAGGAGACTTATATGCTTTGACCGATCCGAATCAAAAAACAAGTTCCTATCTATACTCAGGAAATTCCAGATTAATCTCTCTGGAAAAGTCACGGATGAGTATATTTCAATAAATTCTGTTTTTTGATTCGATTTAAGAGGCTCATCCATGCGTGTAAAAATTACTGAAACCGTCCTCCGGGATGCACACCAGTCCCTCCTGGCAACCAGGATGCGGACAAGGGACATGCTCGAAGTGGTTGAACAACTGGACCAGATTGGGTATTTTTCTCTCGAGATGTGGGGAGGTGCCACCTTCGACACCTGTATTCGCTACCTTAATGAAGATCCCTGGCAGCGCCTCAGGGACCTCAAGAAAAAGATGGTCAACACAGATGCTCAGATGCTGCTCCGCGGCCAGAACCTTGTAGGATACAGGCACTATTCAGATGACGTTGTTGAAAAGTTCGTCACCAAAGCCTATGAAAACGGCATTGACATTTTTCGGGTTTTCGATGCTGTCAATGATATCCGGAATATGGAACTTTCTATCAAAGTGGCAAAAGGCCTGGGAGCCCACGTACAGGGCACGGTCTGCTACACCATAAGCCCTGTACATACAGTAGAAAAGTATGTGGAGCTTGCAAAACAGCTTGAAGAGCTGGAATGTGACTCCCTCTGTATCAAAGATATGGCAGGACTTCTCTCTCCCAATGATGCCACCCGGATAATCAGTGCCATGAAAAAAGAGATCTCTATCCCAATTTCTCTACACTGCCACTGCACTTCGGGAATGGCCCCGATGAGTTATATGGCAGCCTGTAATGTTGGGGTGGATGTTCTGGACACTGCACTCTCTCCTCTGGCATGGGGTACCTCCCAGCCGCCTACAGAGACCGTTGTTGCAGCTCTTAAGGGAACTCCGTATGATACAGGTCTTGACCTTGGAGCCTTTGAAGAGGTTGTCAGGTATTTCAAAGACCTGAAGGACAAGTACCGGGGGATTCTTGACCCAATTTCCGAACAAATCGACACCAATGTCCTTATCTATCAAATCCCGGGAGGCATGCTCTCTAACCTGGTTTCCCAGTTAAAAGAGCAGAATGCCCTTGACAAGTATGCGGCTGTGCTTGACGAGATGCCGAAAGTCAGAAAAGAGCTCGGGTATCCGCCTCTTGTTACTCCTACAAGCCAGATTGTAGGCACGCAGGCTGTGCTCAATGTGCTCATGGGAGAACGTTACAAGGTCATTCCTAAAGAGGTAAAGGATTATGTACGCGGGCTCTATGGGCGCTCTCCTGCCCCAATCAGCCCTGAAATTGTCGGAAAGATCATAGGCGACGAAGAGCCGATTCACTGCCGCCCTGCAGACCTCCTCAAGCCTGAATATGAGAAGAGGAAAAAAGAAGCCGAGGAAATGGGCATTGCAAAATCCGAAGAAGATATCCTTACATACATCCTTTATCCGGCAATTGCTCCGAAGTTCCTGAAAGGGGAAATGGAAGAAGAATCCCTGGCAGTTATTGCTCCTGCCCCTGTGGCTCCTCAGGAGTATACAATGCCTACTCACTTCAGAGTCGAGGTAGATGACGAGGTCTACGAAGTCAAGATCGAGCCTCTCGGCGGGGTTTCCATCTCCGAGGCATCCCCTAAAAAGCCAAGCGCTGAATCCATTAAAGGAGGAGTTTCCAGCTCAATGCAGGGTATGGTGCTTTCCATAAAGGTTAAGGTTGAAGATGTCGTGAAGGAAGGAGATACGGTTGCTGTCATCGAAGCTATGAAGATGGAAAACACGGTCCATGCTCCACATTCGGGAACCGTCAAGGAAATTTTTGTTTCCGAAGGAGATACGGTTACTCCTGGTGACATAATACTGTCAATCGAGTGAATTGAGCAAGGTGGAATGTATTATGTTCAAAAAAGTACTTGTTGCAAACCGCGGTGAAATAGCAATCAGGGTCATGCGTGCCTGCCGGGAACTCGGAATTTCCACTGTAGCTGTCTGTTCGGAGGCTGACAAAAATGCCCTCTTTGCCAAGTATGCCGATGAGGCCTATCTGATAGGCCCTGCCCCTGCCAGCCAGAGTTACCTGAATATGGAAGCTATCATCGCAGTTGCAAAAAATACCGGAGCCAATGCAATCCATCCCGGCTACGGTTTTCTTTCTGAAAACCCTGTCTTTGCAAAACGCTGTGAGGAAGAGGGTATTATCTTCATAGGTCCTCCGAGCCATGTGATTGCCGAAATGGGAAGTAAAATCAGGGCAAGAAATCTGATGATGAAAGCCGGGGTCCCTGTAGTTCCGGGAACAAAAGATGCAGTTGAGGACGTTACCGAAGCCCTCGAGGTGGCTGAGAAGATCGGTTATCCCGTCCTTATCAAAGCGTCTGCAGGCGGCGGTGGAATAGGGATGAAAGTCGTTAATTCCAGGGAAGAGCTTGCAACAGCCCTGAGTTCCACGCGGCAGATGGCAGGTTCGGCTTTCGGGGATTCTTCGGTATTTATTGAAAAATACGTAGAAGAGCCCAGGCACATAGAGATCCAGATCCTTGCCGACTCTTTTGGTAATACGGTTTATCTTTCGGACAGGGAATGTTCCATCCAGAGAAGGCACCAGAAGCTGATTGAAGAGGCTCCTTCCCCTATCATGACTCCCGAACTAAGGGAGCAGATGGGCGGGGCTGCCGTGAGGGTGGCAAAAGCAATAGGTTATGTAAACGCAGGAACTGTTGAGTTCCTTTACTCTAAAGGGAACTTCTATTTCCTTGAAGTCAATACCCGCCTGCAGGTGGAACATGGGATCACCGAAATGGTCACAGGGGTCGATATTGTAAGGGAACAGCTCAGGATTGCCTGGGGTGAAAAGCTCGAGCTTGAGCAGGAAGATATCGTTATTGACGGCCATGCTATCGAATGCAGGATCAACGCTGAAGACCCCTTAAACGACTTTGCCCCTTCGCCAGGAAAGATCCGTAGATACCGTTCTGCCGGAGGCCCTGGAGTAAGGGTGGATAGCGGTGTACATACTGGGTATACAATTTCCCCTTATTACGATTCCATGATTTCCAAGCTTTGCGTCTGGTCAAGAAAAAGAGAGGATGCCATTGCCAGGATGGAAAGGGCTCTTTACGAATACGTGGTCGTGGGAGTCAAAACCAACATTCCCTTCCATAAAGCTGTCATGAGGAATCCGGCATTTCGCAGAGGCGATATGACAACCGGTTTTATCGAAGAGCAGAATATCCTTGAAGCTGTGGAAGAGGTCGTTAAGGCCGATAGTGAAAAAGGGGCTACTCTGGCTTCGGCTCTGGAGGCAAAGGACAAGAAGGTCGCAGCGATCACGGCTGCTGTTCATGCATATGTTAATATGGCCCAGAAAACACAGCGGTGACCAGTTTACTCTCCGGAAAACTTTACTGAGAAATTCCGGTCTGTTTGATATGATGCATATGTTTGGACTAAGACAATATATACGGTGGAACGTATACATTTGTATGGGGTGCGCGGATGGGAGATAAACGATCTCGAATTATTAAGGCACTTAAGGATGCACAGAAAACCCCTGTTTCTGGGGAAGAACTGGGGCTCAAGCTTGGAATTTCCAGGACTATGGTATGGAAATACATCAAATCCCTTCAAGCGGACGGATATGAAATAGAATCATCCCCCAAGAGGGGTTATGTCCTGAAATCAGTGCCTCAACTCCTGTACCCTGATGAGATCCAGATGGGACTCAAAACAACTCTTCTGGGACAGAAGATTCATTACTTCGAGGAAGTTAGCTCCACTAACAGTGTCGCTAAAGAAATTGCAGCTTCCGAAGAAGAAGGAGCCCTTGTTATCGCTGAGATACAGAAGGGAGGCAGGGGCCGCATGGGCAGGGAATGGGTCTCACCCCACGGTGGGATCTGGATGTCTGTGATCCTGAAGCCCGGGATTCCTCTCAGGCACGCCTCAAGGCTGACTCTTGTTGCCGGGCTTGCAGTTGCAAATGTAATCCGCAATATGGGACTTGATGCCCGCATCAAGTGGCCAAACGATGTCCGTATCAATGGGAAGAAAGTCTGCGGGATCCTTACCGAAGCAAAGGCTGAAGTGGATAGAGTAGACTATGTCGTTCTCGGGATAGGAATCAATGTAAATATGGATTTAAAGGATATTCCCGAGTCTTTCCGTGCAGGTTCGACCACTCTGAAAGTCGAGCTTGGAAGACATCTAAGAAGAGTTTCGTTCCTGCAGGATTTCCTCTTTGAGCTTGAGCAGCAGTATATAAGTTTCAAGACCCAGCCCTTTTCCCAGATACTCAATGATTGGCTTGCACTCTCGGATACGATTGGTAGAGATGTAAAGGTCACCACACCTTCCAGGATTATAGAAGGCAAAGCTGTTGGAGTAACTCCTGACGGAGCACTTATAATCAGAAAGGCAGATAATACCCAAGAAGAAATTATTGCAGGTAGATGCATTTATGCGCGCCCAAAATAAACACGGACGAAAAAGCAGGGAAGGAGCAAATCTCCTGCCTGCACTTTTTTTCTCCCTTCTGGTCTTTTTTTTCTTTTCAATTCTCTTCTGTGCAGTACTTCCTGTTCCGGCTGGTGCAGATGAGGGGAAGCTTCCTATTCTTTTAATTGATGGGGACGAGATTTATGTGCGGTCAGGAGACTACTACACATTCTTACAGGATTATCAGATTTACGTAAAAGGTGCTGATACTGAGGGCAGCAAGGTATGGATCGAACTTAGCAGGGAAGGAGTTTTCCTTGAAGACGCTATTGTCAGTGAGGACAGCACTTTTGTATATTCTAATAACTCTACAGAGATTTTGAACCTCACAGTGGACACCATCTATGCCGGGGCAAATGGAGTACTGGTAAGGTTCTCTCCAGTGTATCAACACCTCAACCCCAGGCTTCCCATGCCCCAGAAACCCGAAACTCCTCCTGCCGGTAACTTTGATAACAACTCTTCTATCCCTCCTTTGTTTGAAAACCAGGCAGAAGGTTTTGATCTACCCCTTTTTCTTCTGGGTATTGGAGCTGTTTTTTTGGTAACTGGCTTTTTTGCGGGAATATATAAGAAGAAATGATTTAAGAAAAAGTGGTTTGTTGAGTGAGTTTTAACATTAAGGCGGGAAGCCCCTTCCTCAGCAGGTGATAGCCTGACAGGGAGGGGTAGTTCACACTAGAGTTCCCGATGAAAAGATACGTCTAATAAAGACTTTTTACAACCGGTTTTACACTGCTGATTTTATTTTTTGCTCTTGTTTCTGCCTTCTCAGTCTTTTGTAGAGAACTTTACATCTCCTTTCTCTATGAGGAGTTTAAGGTCTTCGAGGCTGAGGCGAGCATTTTTCTGCAGTTTTTCGCGGGCATCGCTGTGCTTCTGGCTGACTTTATGCTCATCTTTGGTGAGTTGAATGTCTTTTAGCCTGTCAAGGTCTGACGAGAGTTCCTTTCGGCTGCCGGCGATGCTGTTCTTGAGGGGATCTATTTTTTCTTTAATGGAATTTATGTTTGCAATTTTATCCGTAAGCTGGGCATGGTACATATTTGCTTCTTTTCGGATTTCGTCTGCTGCCTTAAAGTTTTCGAGCATTTCCAGGTGGCATGCCTGAGATTCGTCCGAAAGTTCCTGGATTTTTTCGTGGAACTCGTCCCCTTCTTTATGAATTCCTTTGGATTCTCTATAACTTTCCTGGATTTGGGCATGAAGCTCATTTGCCTTATTTGCAGCTTCAAGGCGTTTACTCAGATCGCTTAATTTCTGGAGTATCTTGATTTCCACTTCAAGGGGGAGTTCTTTATTAAATAGAGCGTCCAGTTCAGCTTCATAAGCCCTTGATAGGGATTCTACGCTTCCATGAGAGAGTTTGTTGCACTCATCACGCTGTTCCTTGAGTTCCGCAATTCCTGAAAAAAGCTCCTGGGTTTTGGAATTTACGTCGCTCCTTTTTTCCTTATACTCTCCAATTTGCTTATTAATCTCGTCCCGTCGGTCTCTAAGTGACTGTGCTTTTGCAACCCTTTCCTTAACCTGCTTGTTCAGAGAGTCTCTCTTTTCTTTCAATTCGTCGATATCGGTCCTGTTTATTTTCAGTTCCTTAAATATCGAAGCCAATTGCCTTTCACTTTTCTCTATCCTGCTCCTGAGCTCGTTCACCTTGCTCTTAAGCTCCCGTTCGTTTAGGTTTGAAAGGTCGGCCGTTGCAGTTTCTGCTGTTGAAACGTCGTTGTTCATGTCTTACCACCCACGTGTTTTCCGAAAACTGTTATACTTTTTGTTTTTCCCAGTAACTCAGGGCTTCTTCGTGACTTTTTATTTTGCTGCTGAGCCATTTGTGCTGGGGTTTATTTTTGGAAATTTCACTGTTCTTGTTTCCATCATCCTCTTCAAGTTGTTTTTCAGACTCTGTTATCTCTTTTAGTTCCAGGTTTGAGGTTCTGGCGTCCTCCATTCTGGCTCTGGTTTGCAGGAGAATGCTTTCTCCGACTCCCTCTTCCCGGACGAGTTCTTGCAGGTGTTCCATAAAAGAGTCTTTAAATTTCTGTTCCTCTTCGGGTTCGATCTGTCCTTTGAGTTTTTTAATATCTTCCTTTATTTTATCAGCAGTTACGGTATCCAGCTTCGGAAATAGCTCTTTCTCGAGCAATCCCTCTGCCTGATGGTAATATTGCTGGCGTTTTTCCGTCAGTACCTCTTTTCGCTCCGCCATACGGGTTCTGGAAATTTTGGCAGTTTTTGCATCTTCTTCAAACTGGGTCAGCCTGCTGTCCAGTTCTTTAAACTCCTTTCTATATTCTTCCAGAAACCTGTTGTGTTTTTCCACAACCCCGGAAATCAGTTCCCCTTCGGTCAGCATTCTGATCCCGGCTTCTTCAGTATTTCCGCTCACAGTATCACAATTTTAAAATTTTATTTTTATAGGTTTTATTTTTATCCGGCTCTGGTAGGGCCAGCCCGGAAAATTAAACCGGGAATTGCCGTATACCACTTTTTAGCCGTTTACACAAACAGCGTGAGATATAAGAGTTTTTTTCAAACTCTGAATACCTGAGCATGTGGTACGCCGTCGATCATGATTACGGAGTCAGGATCGATAATCCCGCACTTTATGGCGCATTTGATTGCTTTTTCCCCGAAGAGATTTGCAGTCATAGCTTCTTCCAGAGCTTTCTGAAGCTCTTCCTCAGAAACAGACTCTTCTCCATAGAAAGCCTTGCTGATCTCTACTACGGCGTTGCCATGTTTCAGGGTTTTTCCGAGCAATTCTTCATCACAGGCTGCAACAAGCCTGCGCCCTTCATTTTTATAAATCTTTAGATACATATTTTCCCTTTTTAAGTAATACTTCGCCCTTTTAGTATTTACAGCTTAACCATTTCGCCCTTTTAGTATTTACAGCTTAACCATCATTATTTTGTTTGCTGGTAGGCTGCTCCTGCCTGCGGGGCTTCTGGTGCGTAGCAACTTTTTTAAGGGTTGAAATACCCACTGTTTTTGACTTAATTAATGAGCCTGATATGGGCCTGGTCCGGAGAAAGAATGTCCCCTCTCTGCTTCATTTTCTTTATATATTCCTCTGCCCGCCCTCTTTCTATCCCGTGCTCGTTTTCAGCTTCTACGTAAACTTCTTCGAGAGGGGCTTTGGCACCGGTATGTCTCTCACTGACTTTTTTAATTATGTCTTTGAGGAGTTTTATTTTATTTCTCTGGCTCATGCTTGTGCCTGAAGCAAGTACATCTGCATCAAGAGCCCCCGTTTCAGGGTCAACACCCACGTTTTTAAGGCAATTCATGGTGATTTTTATAGTCCGTTCTGCATCTCCCAGAGTGACTATATTGCTCAGGCGTACTCTTGCACTGGCTTCAGAGAGGCGGACCAGCGCCTCAAGCTGCCTTGCTGTCACAGGTACAGGCGTATTCTTGCCTTCTCCACTCTTCCTGATGTTCGTATAGAAGTTGATAAGATGTTGTCGTGCATCTACTTCCATTACAGGGTACACATTTTTTCGCGCATATGCAACGTACTTCCGCATAATTTCTGCTTCTATCACAGGCTCGATTACTTCCAGTTCTGCATCCACAAAAGCTTCTGTGATCTTAGAGCCGGGAAGCTTCTGCCGCTGTTCGGAGAGTTCTCCTGCATAATGCGACTGAAGGATATGGTTTGCAATCCTGCTGTCCAGGGCATGGTTTGGGGTGTCGAGCAAAACAAAGATGAGGTCAAAGCGGGAAAGCAATGCCGGAGGCATATTTATTTGTTCAGCGAGACCCTCATAACGGTCAAAACGCCCGTATTTTGGGTTTGCAGCCCCGAGGAGAGCGCAGCGGGACTTAAGAGTAGCAATAATTCCGGCTTTAGCAATACTTATAGTCTGCTGTTCCATTGCCTCGTGCAGGGCGCTCTTATCCTCTGTCTTCATTTTGTCCATTTCGTCAACCGCAGCAACCCCCATGTCAGCCATAACAAGGGCACCACCTTCGATTGTCCACCTGCCGTCATTCATGTCATCTTTAACGGCAGCAGCAGTCAAACCGCTTGCAGATGCACTTCTCCCTGATGCAAAAACGCCTCTTGGCGAGAGTTTAACCACATAGCGCAGTAGCTGGCTTTTTGCAATTCCGGGGTCGCCTACAAGCATCATATGGATATCGCCTCTGATCCTCGAGCCGTCAGGAAGGTTTTTCACAACTCCTGAAAAAAGTTGGAGGGCCAGGGCTTCTTTGATATCTTCATATCCGTAGATAGAAGGTGCAATGGAAGCTATGATTTTTTCATAAATTGCCGGGTCACGGGAAAGTTCAAGGATCTGTTCCTCGTCTTCGGCAGTTATTTCAAGTTCGTCATAATCTTTGTCCAGGTGCTCGATAGAATTTGCTTCCAGCACCAGGTCATAGAAGGTGGATTTTCCATCTTTGAGGGTGCGTTGCCTTGATTTAAGGACTCCATTAATGATGACGCGGTCTCCGGGGGTAACATTGCCGGTGAGGTCGTCTTCGGCATCCACTTCCAGGCTCTGCGGTTGCGAACCTCCTTTCAGGTTTTCCGGAGATTCCTGGATCTGGAGTTTCTGGGCATCGATAAAAGTAGAATCTTCAATTGAAACCTTAAAAGGCCCTTTCTTTCCGCAGGTCTCATCTTCACAGCCTGCAAAGGGCTCCTCGAACTTGAAACTGTTCTGTTCCACAATGGTGAGGTGCCCGCATCTCAGGCACTGGAAGGCGGCTTTAGTAATCCTTGGCCTTACCTCTGTGGCTTTCCTTATCATGCCTTCGATTGCAACAAAGCGTGTGAGGTGTTTACTTCTCAGTTCCCTGATAGGAATCCTGTTCGGGATTTTTATAACCCTTATATGAGCCTGCTCAAGACTCTTTTCTACAGGAAGGTCAATTTCTTTCAGGGCAGCTTCAGCTGCACATACAAGTTCTCCGGGGTGCTCAAGAAACTCTTTCGAAAGCTCCCTGTCAAACTTCTCGATATCTGTAAAATCCACTCCAAGACTTCGCTGGTCCGGATATTCGTTTGCAAGCTGAAGGATCTCATTCCAGTAGTAGTCTTTAAAGAATCTTTTTAGTTTCTCGTCCCACTTGCTTTCTGTCTCGGTCATGGCGTTCTCAAAAATACTTGGCTTTTATGTAAAATTTTCCTTTCTTATCCGGTTTCTACTTAAAAACGATCCTAAAAAAAGTTAAAAAAACGTACAATAGATTCTGATGTAAAACAGGCTTATTATCATATGAACTTTTCTATACTTTCCGAATCTTCTGCTTTCTGCAGGTCTTCAACCTCTGCTGCAAATCCCATCATTCTCTCTGTTTTCCTTATTATGCCCCTCAGAGTCTGGACCTCTCTCGGGGTCAGCCCGGCTCTTCCGAATATCCTCCTCAGCATCAGGGAAGTTTTGTCTTTTTTGTGAGCCGGATAGTCTATTTCCTCAAGCAGTTCATCCATATGCCCGTACATAAGCTGCAGGTCAAAGCCTTCAGCAAGCGGATTGCTTCCTCCCTCCAGTTCCGAAAGCTCGTAAAGCACAATTGCAATCGCATGAGAAAGATTCATAATTGGATAGATCTCTGAGGTCGGAACTGTAATGAGCATATCAAAGCCTTTGAGTTCGTCATTTCTGAAGCCGCTATCTTCACGCCCGAAAAGGACTGCAATAGTGCCGCTGTATTCTTTTATTTTTTCTTTGAATTCTCTGACAGTATAAAGGGGAAGGCGGATATGTTCTCCTCCTTTCAGGCTTGAGACTCCTGTGGTCCCTACGAGCAGGTCTGCACCTCTTACGGCTTCTTCAAGGGTTGAGGTAACTCTTGCACCTTCGAGCACATCCCTTGCGTGAGAAGCCATTGCTCTTGCCTGTCCTTCGAGCTCACAGGGGTTTACCAGAACCAGGTCAGAATATCCAAAGTTTTTCATTGCTCTAGCAACCGATCCCACATTTCCCTGATACATGGGTTCCACAAGCACTACGCGAATTTCAAGTGACAAATTTCTCAATCCTGACTGTGTTTTTTAAAATTAGTTTTCGAGGGTAATTGCATCTGCCATACAGACAGTCACACACATTCTGCACCCCAGACAGTAAGAAGGGTCCTTCAGAACACAAACCTTTTTACCATCTTTTTCTTCTATGGAATAAATCCTCGGGCCTTTAGGGCAGGCGGCCTTACATGCCCCGCAGCCTGTACATTTCTCTTCATCAATATAGATTTTCATATTGACTGTGTTCCAATTATTATTATTATTATTATTATTATTATTATTATTA
>NZ_JJOV01000031.1:178943-185056 GCF_000979385.1 Methanosarcina sp. 2.H.A.1B.4 | reverse complement strand
CTGCTTCCTCTGCTGGAGTTTCTACAACATCACAGCTTTTTGCTGGAGTTTCTACAACTTCTGGGCAGTCTTCTGCTTCCTCTGCTGGAGTTTCTACAACATCACAGCTTTTTGCTGGAGTTTCTACAACTTCTGGGCAGTCTTCTGCTTCATCTGCTGGAGTTTCTACAACATCACAGCTTTTTGCTGGAGTTTCTACAACTTCCGGGCAGTCTTCTGCTTCATCTGCTGGAGTTTCTACAACATCACAGCTTTTTGCTGGAGTCTCTACAACGTCACAGCTTTTTGCTGGAGTTTCTACAACGTCACAGCTTTTTGCTGGAGTTTCTACAACGTCACAGCTTTTTGCTGGAGTTTCTACAACGTCATCAGAGGTTTTCTGTCCACAATCTGTAATAGAATCGCAGCCGCATGAGTCACATTCACAGTTTGCTTTCTCACAGTCTGCAATAGATTCACAGTCACATGAATTACAGTTTGCCTTATCACAGTCTGCAATAGAATCGCAGCCGCATGAGTCACATTCACAGTTTGCCTGATTACAGGCTACAATAGATTCACAGTCACATGAATTACAGTTTGCCTGTCCACAATTTGCAAGAGTGTCACAGGAAACTGTAGGGGTTTCTGCAGATGTAAGAGCATTACAGGAAACTGCTCCTGCAGTAATTAAACTTGACATCATTATTATAATAGAAGCACATGCCAGAATTTTTATAATTGGTTTTTCACTGAAGTGCATTTTTTCCCTCCAATTGTTCCTACTAGTTTGTCTGATCTTGCTCATTTTATCTGAGAAGATCTGGAACCTAAAAGTATCGGCACAGTTAAACATATAAAAATACTTACACTACTTGCCCAAAACCAAAATTAAAAACCGTATTTAAGCCTTTATATCGAATAATAAAACCGGGAAAATACATTTAACACTTGATTGTGCTATATACTCTGGTAAAAGTAAATTTAAAACTTTATAACACTTCATCTTATTTTATAATGGTTCATAAGAGGTTGAATTAAAAGTTAATTAATAAATTGCAAATGTTGATATTAATTGGTTCAGTTTTAATCCTAATTTCTCCTAAAGAATATAATTTATTCACACTTTTTACGCAAATTCTCCTAAATTCTTTTCATTCCTTCTCATTTCTTTTCATCCCTTTATTGAAAACGGCATAAAGCGCTCGAAACAGCTTGATTAATAACCTTATATATATTAATTTATACAATAGTTACCAAATGACAAAAGGAATACTTATCGCAGGAACCCATAGTGGAGTTGGAAAAACCACAGTCTCCATGGGTATTATGGCTGCCCTCAAGCACAGGCAACTAAGAGTCCAGCCTTATAAGGTAGGGCCGGATTACATTGACCCTTCCCACCACACAGCCATCTGCGGGCGCTCTTCCAGGAATCTGGACACCTATATGATGGGCACGGAAGGGGTGAGGCAGACAGTTGCCCGTACGTCTGAAGATGCTGACATTGCTGTCGTTGAAGGTGTCATGGGGCTCTTTGATGGGATTGACTCTACGGAAATTGCAAGCTCGGCACATGTAGCAAAGACTCTGGATATTCCGGTGATTCTGGTAATCAATGTCCACGGCATGTCAAGAAGTGCCGCAGCTCTCCTGAAAGGTTATTCCGAATTCGATCCGGAAGTCAGGGTTGCAGGCGTTATCCTGAACCAGGTAGGCAGCCCTCGCCATGCAGAACTTGTAAAGAATGCGCTTCCGGGCAACATTCCTGTTATCGGCACAATTCCCCGAAGGAAAGATATTGAGGTCCCTTCAAGGCATCTGGGGCTCTACATGGCGCATGAAAAGGACTACAACACTGCGGAAATGGCAGCCTTTATTGAAGAAAATGTTGACCTTGATGCGGTGCTTGAACTTGCTGAGCCCTGTTCAGTTCCGGAGGCTGAGGTAATTCAGAGGCCAGAAACTGATCTCAGGATCGGAGTTGCCTGGGACCCTGCGTTCTGTTTCTACTACCGGGATATGTTCGATGCATTCGGAGACAGCGGAGCAGAAGTAATATTTTTTAGCCCTATGGCAGGTGACGTTCCGGATGTAGACGGAATTTACCTTGGAGGCGGCTACCCTGAGCTCTATGCAGAAGTCCTTGAAAACTCAGAGACTACCCGGAAACTGAAAGGACTTGCAGCTGACGGCCTTCCCATCTATGCGGAATGCGGCGGCTTGCTCTATCTCTGCGGAACTTATGAAGTAGAAGACCGGACATATAAACTGGCTGATGTTGTGCCTGCAAATACCCGCATGACAAACCGTCTGAAGGCTCTGGGGTATACCGAAGCCCGCCCCCTTGACAAAAACTTCTCTTCCCATAATATCAGAGGTCACGAATTCCATTACTCCCTTACGGAATGCGACCGTGATGCAAGGTTTGCATATGAAATGATCCGTGGGAAAGGTATCCAGGACGGTTTTGACGGGCTTGTGGAACACAATACCCTCGCAGGGTATATGCACTCCCATCCTGCCAGCTTCCCGGTAGAAAAGTTCGTGGGGAAATGCAGGGAATACAAAAGGAGATAATTGAGAAGGAACGGCATAGTCGGGAATGAAACCCTACAGAAGAAAATAGCGAAAAAGAAGATAACTTTTGGGAAACCGGGACGTTAAAGCTATTTCAGGTTTTTCCCTTTTCTTTTTCCTGCTCTTTTCCCTTTTCCCTTTCGACTTGATGTTTCTCTCCCTTTTCTTTTTCCTGTTTGACTTGATGTTTCTCTCCCTTTTCTTTTTCCTGTTCGACTTGATGTTTTTCTTCCTGCTCTTTTTCCTGTTCCCTTTCCCTTTCTTTATTTTTAATGAATACTTTCTTCTCATAATACCCAAGAGGATGGCTGATTTTTTCGCAGAGCCCATCTTTTCCCACGCAGTTGCCGTAGGTCCTCATGGTGTCGCAGGCTGGGGGTTTGTATGCATTGCCTGTAGCGCCTGCAATGTGTTCTATCTGGTAGAGGGTTTTTTCCGCGTCAAAATCGGGAGAGATGTTGAAAAGGTTCAGGATTTCGTCTACTGACATTCCTACACTGAGCAGGAAAGAAGTCATTGCAAAACGCATCGAATGGGCAAGGTTAACTCCACCCTGTACGTTTGCAAGCGCATGGGCAATACAGGGAGGAAAGAGGTCGGGCTCAACAGCTCCGAAGTCCGTAGCCCCGAATTTCTTTTTCTGGACCTCGAACTGTTCCTTTATCTCGGAAACGTAGGGGGAGCAGAAGCTGGAGATTTCGGGGGGGATTTCCGGGATGGGGAAGGACTGTTCGATCCTTTCCCTGACTGCTTCTTCAAGAAGCCTTGCAAACTCTTCCTTTGTTATTTTTATTTTGCCTGCCCTGAGCTGGCGGTTTGTCAGTTTCCAGGAGGGGTCTTTGAGGGAATTTGAAAAGCGGATATAGTCCGTAAAATGCATACTGAAATAGGAGTCCCTGAAATCTGCCGAGATTCCAAAATCTTCCCCGAATTCGAGCAGAAAATTCGGGGTTTCGTTTCTTAAAAAAGCGTAGGCAGCCTTGGCTTCTGCCAGAGCATAGCGCCGGGTAAAGAGCTGGTCATCCACACAGGCAACCAGCATCCTGGCAAAGGGATAGGAAAGGAGTTCCGAGAGTACCTGGACTTCCCCTGATATAGGGGATTTTTTAATTTCTCCTTCAAGAGCTTCTTTTACCCTTTCTATTCCACGGGATCTTGCAGCCCTGTAAGCTCGCGAATTGAGTAGGTTTTCCAGAGAAATTCCCAGGTTTCCAACATGGGCAGATGCTTCTGAAATAAATGGGTAATATGCAAGTTTTTCGGCCTGCATGCCACCCTTAGTCCGATTCTATTCTCGGAGCCAGGAGATAGGATATTCTTCCTGCACCGTTTGCAATTTCAAAGTCGATCAGGACAGGGAAATCTCTGCCAAGAGAGAGGGTGACCTCATTTACCTTGTTTGTGGGTTTGACTATATCTGTCAGGTAATCCAGGGAAAAGAGAGAACAGGCTTCTCCTGCTTTCAGGTCGATTAGCTGGTCTCTGCCCATCTCCAGGCGGACCTTGTCGGTATCTCCCTTTGCTTCCATATAGAAAGTATCGCCAGAAACTCCCATGAGCATATGGTCGCTTATCTTTTCTGCGGCTTTTACGGCACGCCTGAGGTCTGCACCATTCAGGACAACTTTGGCAGGCAGATCGAGCTGGGGAACTCTGGGTTCTGCACGGATTGTTGAAGGGTCCAGAAGAGAAAGAGTATAGGACAGCCCTCCTACATCAATCAGGAGTTTATTGCTTCCTTCTTCAAGTTCCATCCTAACTGTATCGCTCTTGTCCGCAATTCCCAGCAGGTCGGTAATCTTATTCAGGTCGAGTCCGATCTCACACTCATCAGCGCTGTATTCATCAAAAGCCGATGATCCAAGCTCAAAAATCCCCATTGCAACGTTAGCAGGATCAACTGCTTTTACCGAAATACCTTCGGGTTTTATTCTAAATCTAACTTCATCTACAATTACAGCCAGTGCGGCAATCGCGTCTTTCAGAAGCTCTGCATTAATTGCTGCCTTGAACATGATTCTTCTCCATCAAATAAATTTAAGCCTTAAACTCCTTATCTATCACTTGGATATATAAATTTCCTTACGATCTAGGATTTTCTATCCTTTTGAGGAAAATTTTCCGAATCGGAATAAGTAGCCATATATGGAATCGGGATAAACTTTTTCCAAATCGGAATAAGTAGCCATATATGGAATCGGGATAAACTATTAGATTCAAAGTCCCGGCAACTATATAAATCTTGGTCAGAAAATCAGGAAGCATCAGGCTCTGCCTGAGACATAAAAGAAGTTCTGACCTGAAAATTCGTTTTCCAGAGGTACATTTTTAATAAGTACGTTTTTAAAAAGTACATTTTTAAAAAGTACATTTTTAAGAAGGGCCCTAAGAAAAGGTTGTGGAATTTAGTCGTATTCTCTCCAGGTAAACCCGCACTTCGTACATTTGAGGAAACGGGTCTCGGACTCGTCTGCAGACCTGAGCTGTCTGAGCCACCAGGCTGCAGTATTGTTCCCGCACTCCGGGCATTTTACACTCGTTGTTGGCAGGCCTGAAGTCTGTTCACCTTCGAGTACTACTACTTCATGATCGTCAATCTTGGCTTTGGAGACGAAATTCTTTTCGTTATTTTCAATCGGTATTATGTTCCCACATTTTCTACATTGGTAGTTACCATCTTTAGGAAACATCATACTTTTGCATTTGGTACAGAACTGCATTAATATCACTTTTTGCGTCATTTATCATTTTATTGTGGTCAAAAGCCAGTTCAGGAATTGAATCAAGCTCAAAAAGTTCAACGGCATCAGCGTCAGAGCCTGATTTTAAATCTCCGTATCCTTTCGCAAGGTAGCACACTGAGATTGTATGTCTCCTGGGGTCGCGTTCAGGGTCGGAATAGACACCGATAAGTTTGAGAATCTCTACAGAAAGGCCTGTTTCTTCAAAAGCTTCCCTGGAAACTGCTTTTTCTGTACTTTCCCCGATTTCAACGAAGCCTCCAGGAAGGGCAAATTCTCCCTCATATGGGGGGTATTTTCTCTTCACCAGAACAAGCTTGTTTTTAAAGAGAATTACAGCATCAACGGTTAGGCTGGGGGCATTATGTTTCATAAAAAGCCTTCGCAGTTTACTTTCCGTGAGATCTTTTTCCTCTACCAATCTCCTTCCTGATTAGCTTTTTCTGGCGTTTTGCCAGATATAATAATATATTAGTATTGTGCATATTGTAGAAACTCGTCATCATATTTCAATTATTCTTCTCAACTTTTCCATTCTTTTTAATTCTTTTTTGAGTTGTTCTCCGGTTCTCTGTGCTATGAGTCAAGTCTCTATCAAGCAAAAAAGTCACTTACGCAGTAGTCTTTATTAAAGGTTTCTCTTTTTTAGGAGCGTCTAAGGCTAATCCCTGTCATTTTAATGGCGGGATACAGCCGTCAACTCTTCAATAATACGCTTATTGGTAACGTTTTTAATCTTTCAAACCTATACTCTATTGTCAAGTTTTGTTCTGGAAGCTGTGAATGCTACAGAAGTCGCTTGACTTTGCTCTG